>JAKQYF010000001.1 GCA_023356535.1 Trichodesmium sp. MAG_R03
TGTTGCCCAGAGATTAGTGGAAATGGGTGTACCTAGTTCAGATATAGTTATAGGTTTTCATTCTGCTTTTAAGCGTCAATTTACTCCTTATGGTAATGGATAAAAATATTCACAGGACTTAGGAGTGGAGATTTATTAACTTCCAGATTTTCTGCACAGGAGCACTTCAGTGCGGTGTTCCTAGCTAATATTTATGGATCATATTTTATCCTCATTCCTTAGGAAATTTCAAGGTTCCTAATTCAGTAGGAGATACAATCATGCATTTAAAAGTCAAAAGCCAAACCCTAACCTTTAAGGCTATTACCATGACATCTTCAGTACCTAAAACCTTAAATTATCACTTGCCACCATTAGAAAATGGCGATCGCCTAACCAGAGCAGAATTCGAGGGAAGCGCTCATGATGGTTAGGACTAAAAGAATATCAACTCAGAGATAGATGAAGTCTAGAACGCCATTTTCTCTTGGTCTTTTGTGCTTATACTTTTATCCAGTGGGAGAGGTTAACAGGAGGATTACAAAGGCAATGGACGAACAAACCTTTAAAGACTTTTACTGAAGCTTTGGAAGCTTTTCCTACAGCGATGTCTTTCCGTTTTTTATATTAGTTGACTGAAAACATGAACATATTTGCCTCCTATAAAGAGGGTTTAGGCTATATTTGGGTTTAAAAATTGTGTAAGTCCCATTAGAAGTTTTGCAAACTGGAATTAAATCAAGGCAATAGTAGGAGATCTAATCTTCCAATTACCCCTCCAAGGTCGGGGTTAGAGATAAGTAATATCATGTTCGTCTGAATACTTATACTTTGGTGGATGTTGGCAGAGGGTATAAAGCATAAAGCATAAAGCAGAAAGGTTTCTTCCAATTGTGACTTAAATTTATACGCAAACAATGCTACCGGACATAATATAAATTCCCTTTTTCTCCCTAGGGACGTTCCATGGAACGTCCCTACTATTCTTGAAAAAGACTTTTTCAGCAAGGGGGTGGGTCCCTGCTCCTTATACTGTAAGTCTGACTAAGACTTCGGCTTATAAACAGAACTAACATGCAATTCTTTCAACTGCTTTTTATCAACCTCAGAGGGTGCATTTGCCAACAAACACTTTGCCTGTTGAGTCTTCGGAAATGCAATTACATCCCGAATAGACTCCTCAACTGCTAACAACATCACTAACCGATCCAAACCATAAGCAATACCACCGTGGGGAGGAGTACCATATTCAAACGCTTCTAATAAAAAGCCAAACTTATTATGAGCTTCCTCATCAGATAAACCGATCGCTTCAAATACCTTTTCCTGCACATCCCGTTGATATATACGCACACTACCACCACCAACTTCATAACCATTAAACACTAAATCATAAGCTTGGGCTCGTGCAGTCTTCAGATCATTAATATCATCTGGGTGAGGTGCAGTAAAGGGATGGTGCAAAGCTTCCAAACGTTTTTCCTCCTCATTCCATTTAAACATGGGGAAGTCTGTCACCCACAATAGACTAATTTTATCCTGATCAATTAGTCCTAACTGTTCCCCCACAACTAACCGAAGCCGGTCTAAGGTTTTGTTAACAGTATTTGCATCATCCGCAGCAAATAACAACAAATGACCAGGTTGAGCATTAGTACGTTTCAGTAATTCCTGTTTTTGCTCATCGGTGAGGTTGTCCTTGATAGCTCCAATAGTATCTATCTTACCTCCCTCTTTGAGGCGAACATAAGCTAGGCCTTTTGCTCCTGCTTCACCCGCTTCTTTAAACAAGTCCCCACCAGGTTTAATTCTAACGTTGGAGATAGTATCGTTACCTCCAGGAATAGGCAACACTTTCACGATCCCACCTTTAGCAATGGCACCGGAAAACACTTTAAAACCAGAATCTTTCACCAAGTCAGAGACATCCACCAATTCTAAACCAAACCGAATATCAGGCTGATCACTACCATAACGTTCCATCGCTTCCGCATAAGTCAGTCGAGGAAATGGTAAAGGTAAATCTATACCTTTTACTTTCTGAAAAATGTAAGCTACCAACCGCTCATTTAATTGAAGAATTTCCTCCTCAGACATGAAACTCATTTCCATATCTAACTGAGTAAATTCCGGTTGTCTATCCGCTCGCAAATCTTCATCCCGGAAACAACGGGCGATTTGATAATAACGGTCAAAACCAGAAATCATTAATATTTGCTTGAAAAGTTGGGGAGACTGGGGTAGAGCAAACCATTCTCCAGGATGAACGCGACTGGGAACTAGATAATCTCTCGCTCCTTCTGGAGTAGAACGGGTAAGCATAGGGGTTTCAATTTCCACAAAATTTTGTTCGTCTTCCAGAAAACGACGTATCGTTTTGATGACTTCATGGCGCAATAACAAGTTACGAGTCATACGCTCCCTTCTCAAGTCTAAATACCGATATTTTAGTCGTAACTCTTCCCGTACCGTTTCTGTGTCAGCAGTGGAAACTTGAAATGGTAGTTGTTTACCCAAACCATTCAACAGTTGAAGATCATCAGCGTAAATTTCGATTTCCCCAGTAGGAAGTTTGGGGTTAAGAGAATCTGCAGGGCGACGACTGACTCGACCTGTGATTTGTACAACATATTCATTCCGAATATCCCCTGCTATTTGATAGGAGTTTGGTGTGCGCTCTGGATCGCTGACTATTTGGACAATGCCAGAGCGATCGCGCAAATCTAAAAAAATTACCCCCCCATGATCCCGACGGCGGTCTACCCATCCACAAAGATTCACAGTTTCTTCAATATTATTACTATTTATCTGGCCACAATAATGGGTTCGCATAATTATCTAAATTACAAATTTAGCTAAAGAAAAAGTTATCAGGACTTACGCAGAAGCACTATATCTAGTAGGGGTTAACGGCCGTTAACCCCTACAGATGGTGTATATTTTCATATTTTGCGTAAGTCCTGATTATATCATTATTAGGACTTACACAAGTGGGCACTCTGTTTCCAGGATAAATCTTTATTTTTAACAATAGACATTTATGAAAAAATTATGAAAAAACCGAATTTCTGGATTTACCATAATCTAAAAACTTTTTGGGGAAGGGTGGAGCGATCGCTGTTCTTCTTTGCTCTTTGCTTACCACAAAATTGTCAGTATGTCAAACAGCTGAACTGAGGTATTTTACCTTAAGCGATCGCTCCCCTGTCTGCTCAAATCGCAGTAATGAATTTTAGTAGAACAGGACTTACGCAAAGGCTCTATATATAATACCTTGGTGCGTTACGAAGCGCGCAATTCAAGTCGCGAAGCGTTCGCTCCGCTTGGCGTCAGCAAAACACACCCTACCAATAGCGTTCATGGGCAAGTCCTATAGAAATTAAACCGTACTACCTGCTACCTGAAGCCTGAAACCTGAAACCTATTACCTACTAAATTTTTAGCCATCTCGTCACCCCTTCAGATATAATACATTTTTAGTTTATCCTTCTTTCTTCTTGCATCTTCCCTCTTATGTTAGAAAGTATTATTTTGATATTATTAATAGGCTTTTTTGTAGGTGAAATTGCCTTTAGGTTAAAAGCACCTCCACTGGTAGGAATGATATTAGTGGGAATATTATTAGGTCCCCAAATTAGCAATACCATCGACTCTAGCATTTTGCAAGCTGCCGACTCCCTGCGCACCCTCGCTGTCACAATAATTTTGATGAAAGCAGGGTTAGGCTTAGATCGAGAAAAATTAGTACAACAAGGTAGTGTTGCACTACGGTTAGGTTTTCTCCCGGCAACCTGTGAAACTATTGTTATCGCCCTAGCAGCTATGTGGTTACTTAATTTTGACTTTGCCACTGGGTTGTTATTAGGTTGTATCATCGGTGCCGAGTCTCCTGCAGTTATTGTTCCTGGAATGTTGCGGCTCAAAAGTTTGGGTTGGGGCGTGACTAAAGGTATTCCTGATGCAATTTTGACTGGTAGTGCTTTGTCAGATGTTTTACTGTTGTTAGTTTTTAGTTTACTGCTAGCATTCTTATCTCAGGGAACAACTACTAGCATAACTTTACCTGGTGGCATCACTCTCAACGCATTACAAATATTACCGTTTCAGGTCACTCTGCAAATTATTTTGGGAGCGATCGCTGGGTTGCTGATGGCGCGAATATTAGTATTATTATTAGTTCAACAAAATTGGACTCAAAATTCTACCCAAGATACTTTAGTTGCAGGAAGCCTGACCCTCTTATTAGTAGTCTTAGCAGAAAAATTCCCCATATTCTCTGGTTATTTGGCAGTCATGGCAACAGGATTTTTTGTCATCGAATTTGATGCTCCCCTGGGGCGACGGTTAAGAAATGGTTTTGAGACTTTGTGGGTAGTGGCGCAAATAATTTTGTTTGTCTTGCTCGGTGCTAGTATCCCGTTGGAAGTCCTAGAAAATGTCTTATTCATGGGGTTGTTAATTTTAGCTGTGGGTACTTTGGTCGGGCGGATGCTTGGTTGGTATCTCTCGACTTTGGGCAGTAATTGGAATTGGCAAGAACGTCTATTTTTGCTCCCCGGAAATTCTGCCAAAGCAACTGTACAAGCTGCTATTGGGGCTATTCCTCTAGCAGCAGGTATTGAGGGAGGGGAAACAATTTTAGCGATCGCTGCCTTATCCATATTAGTCACAGCACCTTTAGGAGCTTGGGCCATACCTACCTTGGCACCAAAACTCTTAGAAAAAGGAGAAGTCGATCCCACAAAAGTAGCGATCGCTCGTCCTATTATTTTATTAGCTGCCGTTGATACTTCCCCCCTTGCTGTTGATGTATTATTAAAAGTTGCAGAGTTGGCGAGGCGTTGTGATGGGGAAGTTGTGGTCTTGCACGTTATTCAGTTTGAAGATCGGGAAAGTATTGAGCGACTACGACAGCAAACAAGACAACTGTTGGCAGATATTCGATATCGGTTTGTCATTGTTGTGGGTGTGGTATCGGAAGAAATAGTTTCAGTTGCACGAGAGTATGGAGTGGCAGAAATTGTCATGGGGAAAAGGGGGCATCGTTTATGGGATAATATGTTAGTTGGGTCAGTTTCTCAAGCAGTTTTGGAAAGAAGTTTAATTCCTGTAGTGGTAGTTGAAAAAATCAAAGGCAGACACGGCTGACATAAAGAAATCAACCCACATTCCTCACGACAAAATGTAGTACATAAAGAGGGGAAAACTTGAGTAAAGTTGCAAGTTTCTCAGACTTAAATATCTAATAATCCGTATTTTTTTTGGATGTTTAATAATTTTACCCTAGCTTCTCCAGCATTGTCTGCTAAATCAGCAAATTCTAAGAAGCGTTTTAACTCCTTTCTCAGTAAATTGCGTTCTACTTCTAAACTACTTCTACCCATATCTGGAGGCAAAACAATCATATCAAATAAAGTTGCCCTTTCCTTACTAGGATGGGGGCGTAAAATTCTGCCTCTTCTCTGAATAAATTGTCGGGGGTTTTGACTACTTGCCAAAATAACTGCATTTTTAATTGCTGGTATATCTACCCCTTCATCTAAACAATGAATTGCTACTAAACCTTGCAATTCTCCACTTTCAAATTGTTTTCTTAACTTCTCTCTTTTTTTAATGGGAGTTTCAGCAGTATAAGTATTAACACGATAACCTAATTCTGAACCTAAAATCTTTACCACTGCTTCCATTTGTCGTAAATCTGAAATATTTTCTGTTTCTACAAATCCATCTCCACAATAAAATAAAGTATGAGTTGTTTGTAAACGATTTGCCATTAAATTTTTTAATGTTGTTAATTTATTTTTTGCTGAAGCAATTAATCGAGAACGCTGTCTTAATAAAGCTGTTAAATCTTCTTGATCTATTTCTACATTCTCTTTTTCTGATAACAATAATGCCCAACCAATTTTAGAGGTTAGTTTGACATAATTTCGACTTTCCTTCTCTGTCAATTCTACTAAAATTGGATAATAAATATAACGAGCTAAAGCACCTTGTTGAATGGCATGAGCTAAAGTTAGTTCCGGTTGCAATATTTGACCAAAATAATCTAAAATTGCTGTAGTTCCTTGGTCGTCAAAATATCTTTCTGGAGTGGCAGATAGCCCAAGTCTTAAGCCAATATTTTTTGGTAAACTTTTCTCTGATTTTGGGGAACCTAAATGATGAGCTTCATCCCCAATAATCAAAGTTTTTTCAGGAAAATATTTAAGTTGAGATTGAAAACTATCTGAGATAAAAGTAGAGTTAGTAGTAATAATAGAAATAAATTTTAGATGACCAGAATGAATATTATAAAGTGTAGTAGAAAGTTGATTTTGCCAAGTATGTACATTCTCAAAGGCCAGAATTGGTTGGAGAGCAAATTTTTTACATTCTTTTCCCCATTGAGTTACTAAATGACGATAAGGACAAACTACAATTAATACTTGTAAGCTAATTTTTTGATAAAGTTGAGTAGCGATCGCTAAAGCAGTTATTGTTTTACCAGTACCAGTTGCCATTTTTAAAATTCCCCTACCTCGATTAGCAAACCAATTATTAACAGCTTGTTGCTGATAAGGTCGTAGTTTTAAATGAGATGGCATTCTTGGAATTCCTAAATTTTCTACTAAAATATTCACTTTTGCTACTTTCAGATACACTACTTTTTTCACCTACTTTATGACAATTTTTGATCTCCAAATCCCATTTTCATGTTGGTTTGAAGACTAAACTCCTACGATAAAATATTATAATACCTTTTCTCGAAAACTTTTCTACATTTTCTTAAGTCGGGGATTCAATCCTAACCCCAACCGTAGATAAAAAATAGGGGTAGGAAGCTTACATGCAAGGGACCTAGGTCGAGGGGGATAAGTAAACATAAGAATAATTAACATTAACTTAGATAAAGATAGCAAAAATGTTTTCCCTTTGTGTTAATTATTTCATACCTGTTCTTTATATTCTTTATGCCTTCTGTCTCCTGTTTTAAAGTAATCCGTTTATCTCACAAATAAGATAGGATTGCTATGGAAATGTTTACCTTTATTTATAAAGTTCTTTATTTAAAATTTATCAACCAGAAATAAACATGACTAATACTGGACTATTTGTCGGATTAATTACCTTAGATTTAGTTTATCTCACAGGAACTTATCCTGATAAAAATCAAAAAGTTGTTGCTACTAATTATGCTGTTACTGCTGGAGGTCCTGCCACAAATGCAGCGGTAACGTTTAGCTACTTTAATAATCAAACAACTCTTCTCTGTGGGTTAGGAAATAATCCGATAACTCATCTAATTAAGGCTGATTTAGAAAAGCATAATGTCACAATACAAGACTTAGATAAAAATCGTTCCGAACCACCACCAGTTTCATCAATTATTACTACTCAAGATACAGGCGATCGCGCTGTTATTTCTATCAATGCTACTAAGTCTCAAATCTCAAAAGAATTGATTAACCCAGAAATAATTCACGACATTGATATTGTCTTAATTGACGGCCATCAAATAGCAGCAAGTCTAGAAATTGCTCAACTTGCTAAGTTAAAAAATATTCCTATTATTATAGATGGAGGTAGTTGGAAACCAGGGCTTGAGGCAATTTTACCTTTTGTAGATTATGCTATTTGTTCCGCTAATTTTTATCCTCCTAACTGTGAAAGTCAAAAGGAAGTTTTTGCCTATTTAGCAAATCAAAATATTCCACATATTGCCATAACCCAAGGAGAAAAACCTATCAAATATTTGAGTCAAGGTAAGTTTGGTAATGTAGAAGTTCCGAAAGTTAATGCTGTTGATACTTTAGGTGCTGGTGATATTTTTCATGGAGCATTTTGTCACTATATTTTTAATAGGGAATTTACAGAAGCTTTGGCAAATGCTGCTAATATTGCTGCTCATTCTTGTCAATATTTCGGAACTAGGCATTTGTTTGTAGTAAGGTAAGAGCGTTGAAATCAATGGGGTTCTTGCTCTAGAGCGAAACGAAATTCTATCAAGTTTGCACAGCATCTCCAAACTGTCCTACTTTTAATAGGACTTACCCATGAACACCATTGGTAGGGTGTGTTTTGCTGACGCAAAGCTGTGCTAACGCTTCGCGACATCAAAAATCCTAGGGTAACGCACCAAGGATCTTTATTTTGTATAGGAAAAGTATCTATTAATTGTTGTCTTGTAGCAGCTAAGTTGTTAAGCATCTAAACGACGTATTGTAAATACTTCCAAAATAGCCAAATCTTTACTATACAATATTTATGTTTTAATTAGGGCTTGCTGATTAAATATTAAAGCATTGATACATAAAGGTTTCAGCATTTTTAGGAGTGAAAAAAGTGTCTAGTTTTTGCTCCTGAGAGCTGAAAAAGTTAGTATTTTGGGCCCTCCCTAGGCAGAAAAATCAAGGTACAAATATATCCGACTACCTCCTCTGTCAATTCCCCTCTCCTCTGTAGGGACGTTGTATAACAAAAATGCGTTTTCCTGACGGAATGCTGCGCAAACATGTCCCGTAGCGTTAGCGGAGCTTTGCGTTAGCAAAACGTCCCTACATCTCTTCCTAGAAGATATTTGGGGCGGGTCCCCTACTCCTGAAAAAGACTTTTTCAGCAAGCCCTAATTAGGGTTTGCTGATTAAATCCAAAAGTATTGACACATAAAGGTTTTAGCATTTTTAGGAGTGAAAAAAGTGTCTAGTTTTTGGTCCTGAGAGCTCAAAAAGTTAGTATTTTGGGCGTTTCCATGGCAGAAAAATCAAGAGACAAATATATCCTACTACCTCATCTACCAATTCCCCGTTCCTCTGTAGGGACGTTACATGCAGCGTCCCTACTTCTCATCCTGGGAGATGTTAGAGGTGGGTTTCCTAATCCTGAAAAAGACTTTTTCAGCAAGCCCTAAATAGTTAACAGCTTACTGACCAAATTTTCTTTTGATTTTGTAGATCAAGTCTATGAATGTGATATGGATGAGGAAGCACTAGAAATTTGCAAAATACAGTTTTTATTAGAAGGAGCTGTCAAAAATGCTGAATAAGTACCAAAACCTATTCAGTTTTCTTAATTAAGTTAAGAGAAAAAATTTAACCTAAAAGGCAAAATTATTGTAATTGAGGTAAAGTCTTTCTTGCTCTTTCTGCACGAGCATCTGCAGATTCCATCACTTGATCAATTTTGTCCAATATTTCCCCTGGATAATTTTCTAACACCTTAGTAGAAAGAGAAATTCGCTTTCGACCCTCATCTAAATCAACAATCATCGCCTTAACCACATTACCTTGGGTAAAAATTGTTGATAAAGAATCAACTCGTTTTTGACTAACTTGGGTAATATGTAGCAAACCAGTTAAACCTTCTAAATCTACAAAAATACCAAAAGGCTTCACTCCAACAACTTTTCCTTCAAGCAACTGACCAACAGCTAACTTACTAAAACCATCAGATTGAGCGGCCAAACGCTGAGACATCACAATTTTCTTTTTTTCTTGGTCTAATTCCAAAAAATTGACTGTCAATACTTGGTCGATCAATAACTCCAAATTATCCTTTGCCAAAAGATGGGAGCGCGGAATAAAACCCCGCAAAGATTGTACATCCACTGTTACCCCACCCTTATTAGTAGCAATTACTTGAACTTGGAAAGACTGACCACCTTCTTCTAATTCAGTTAATCTCTCCCATATTTGATTAATTTCTAGCTGCTTAACAGAAAGAAGCACTTCACCCTCTGCGTCTTGCTCGCGAATAATTAGAAATTCTCTTTCTAGCTGTAGTGGTAGTGCTTCCGATAAATCTTGTTTTGATCCTAAAGAAGCTTCTTCAAAAGGTACAAGAGCTAAAGACTTACCCCCGATATCAACGTAGATACCTTCAGATTCATAACTATAAACTTTTCCAGTAACTATTTGTCCTTTTTGAAATTCATAATTATACTGAGGTTGTTCGAGAGCTTTGGCAAAATCATCCATTGTAAAGGATTGTTTACTTCCTTGAGAGCTAATTGATTCGGAATTCATATGGAGTAAAAAAAACACTAAGTTACTCAAATATAACTAATCTTTAGGGTAGAGTGAGAAAAATTACCTATAATAAAAGTTAAAAATACAACAGAAAAACTAAGAGAATTTGAGAATGTGCCTAGTAATGGCGACTGCTATATTTATCAGGACTTACGCAACGGCACTAATTGTAGTGGCAATATCGAGAAAATGACAAATTTTGCACTATATATAGCGGTCCTGCGTAAGTCCTGTTTCTATATGTTTTTTCTTGACAATTGTTGATAGACATCCTCCCCGGCCTAAAGGCACCGGGTAACAACCGAGCCGTAGCTCCGATGCGGGTTGACGTTTCACGGGCAGCCGCTACTTTGGCAGTAGTCTTACACTTGCCTCAACGTCGGTTTTTTGTCTCGGTAAGCCCACCCGCGACTAATATATTTCCTGTGAACTAAAAAACAACAAGGACTAGACCCGTGAAAAAAATCAACTAAAAAGTCCCCCGCTTATGGGCGAGGCTTTAAACCCAATTTTTCGGTAAAAAGTTGCTTTGTCTTAACCCAAGCATCAGCAGCAGCTTGAGCATTGTAACTACTACGATGGTCACAGAAGAAACCGTGGTTTGCTGGATAACGAAATACTTGATGTTTTATTTGATGTTTCTGTAATTCTGCTTCTATTTGATCTACCTGTTCTATGGGAATTAAAGGATCTTCTGTGCCAAAGAAACAATATATTGTACCACTGATTTTAGCAGTTAGAGTAATAGTAGGTTTACCACCACCAGGAGTGCCAGTAGTAATGCCAGCTCCATAGAAGGAGGCAGTTGCTTGAATTTCTGGCAAAGTAGCTGCTAGATAGGTGACATGGCCTCCAAAACAGAAGCCGATACAACCAAACTTATCTGATTTAACAGTGGATAGCTTTTTGAGATAATTAATAGTAGCTTGAATATCTCTTAGTAGTTCTGAAGCTTTGGTTTTTTCTTTATATTTGCGACCTAATGTTATATCTTCCTCAGTATAACCTACTTCAAAACCAGGAGCTTGACGTTGGTAAATTGAGGGAGCGATCGCTACATAACCTTCTTTGGCAATTTTTTCTGTTACTTCCCGAATATGCTTATTAACCCCAAATATTTCTTGAACCACCACTACGGCTGGAAATGGACCAGCTCCTAATGGTTGTGCTAGATAGGCATCTATTTGAATGTCTTCATTGGGGACTTGAGTATAGGTTGTATAAATTTCTGTTTGTATCATATCCTTTTTCTAGTCAGAAGCTTTTAGATTTTTCGCCTCTATTAGGACTTACGCCAAGAAATCATTGTTTTTTAGAATAGATATTTATGAAAAAACTGGGTTTCTCGGTTCCCTAGGGAAGTCCTCTCTATGATTGTTACAGCACTTCTAATTTCAGATCCGATACTTTGACATCCTTCCCGGCCTAAAGTCATGGAGATTCCTACCGAGCCGTAGCCCCTCGGCGGGTTGACATCTCAGAGGCTGCTGCTACTTTGGCAGTAGTCTTATACTGGCCTACCTGTCCGTTTTTTGTCTCGGATTGCCCACCCGCGACTCATATATTTTTTGTGAACTCAAAAGCATGATAACATAACCTGTAGAAAAAAATAAACTAAAAAGTCGCCCTTCTAGGGCGAGGCTTTAAACCCAATTTTTCGGTAATTTTTTTTTACACTCCCCGCCCTAAAGGGCAAAGATTCTTGCTTCACCCAGCTAACTTGCTTGACAAATTATCATTTGCTACCCATAAGTTAATCTGTCCACAAGGGTTTTAAGACTTGGTATGTCCTACCACATCTAAATTTTGATCAAGCAAAAACTAATATGCAATTTATATCATAATTATAAATGTAGCACTACACATTTATATCTAATAATTACTTTTAATTTTTAATTTTTTATTTTTGACTTGCCCGTAGCGCTATTGTTGCTATGCACTGGAGCTTAAGTAATGGTTGATTTTCAGATTAAAGCAGATAGTGATATTTCCGCATCAAACCAGTTATTTAATCAAATTAGGTTTATGATTGCCTCCGGAAAGTTTCCTCCCGGCCATCGATTACCTAGTACCCGGCAACTTGCAATGCAAACTGGGTTACATCGCAATACTATAAGTAAGGTATACCGTCAACTTGAAAAGACTGGCCTTGTAGAAGCTCAGGCAGGCTCTGGCATATATGTTAGAGCCAAAGGAAATGAGGGAGAGGCAAAGCAGAAGCTTCCCATCTTTGATAAATATCGAAATGCCAGTAATATAGTCAAGAGTAGTTTGGATGAGTTATTATCCCAAGGTCGTAGTTTAAACGAAGCCAGGGAAATATTCCTGAGTGAGATTGACTGGCGATTACGTTGTAGTGCTAGAGTATTAGTCACAGCTCCGTCTAATGATATTGGCATTGGAAAGTTGATGACCAAAGAGTTGGAACAAGCTCTGAATATTTCTGTACAGTTAGTTCCCTTAGAGGAACTAGATAAAATTATAGATCAAATATCTTCTGGCACAATTGTTACAAGTCGTTATTTTATTGGGCAAGCTGAAGAAATAGCTACTCCTAAATCTGTCCGAGTTATACCAATTGATATATATGATTATACTCAAGAATTTCAGTTGCTAAATACATTACCCAAGGGAAGTTACTGTGGTTTAGTTAGTCTCAGTTCAGGTTTTTTACGAGCTGCAGAAGTAATTATTTATAGTTACCGTGGAAATGATGTAATTGTTATGACTTCTCAATATACAGAAACCTATATAGAAACCTACAAAATAAATGCGATGGTACGGGTAGCTAAAATAATTGTGTGTGATAGATTTAGCTTTGATATAGTTAAAGATGTCTTAGAAAAAAATAGGGAAGATATTATTCGCCCACCAAAAATTATATGTATTGAAAACTATATTGTCATAGATTCAATTAATCTATTGAAACGAGAATTAGGCTTAGTTTAGCTACCAGTATTTGGCAGTCAGCTATCAGTTATTAATAGGGGTTACAATTTTTCACTATGTAACAAAATATGTAATTAGGATTGGCTGAAAAAATTCTTATGAGTAAGATTAGAGTTCAGGAGTCAGAAGAAATAGGAATTATAGAGGAGATATGGCAATCCTATCTGATTCCTCAGAGAAATCAACTGCTTTAAGGCAGAATGCATAAGCCAGAAGGAACAGCAGTTGGAGTTATTTTTTAAGAAGCCATATGATTTTACATTAATGATTTAGGATTGCTATAGGAGAAAGAAGATTTGTACCTTGATTTTTCTGCTCTTGTCTACTTTTAATCTTTTGTTATAATTTTACTATTGCCTATTTCGTATAAATATACACTAGATTAAAATTATAGTCAATTTCATCTCAGTTAGGTACCTACTAGCAGGTAATACCAATCGTAAAAAATTTTGCTATACTTGAATTTTCTATTTCTAAATACTATTTATTGACACAATTTGATTGTTAACTAACCTTTGTGATTTCTCAAGTTATTTTTACCACCTTCTAAGGATAGCATTCCTTTTAAGATCAGGTATAATATGCTTGCACTAGAGAGGTTTGAAAGTGAATATTTGTACCTCATATTCTTGGAATATACTGTAAAATAAGATTGCTATAGATAATTTTAAATTTAATTATATAATCACAAAAAAACAAATCAACTAATAAATTATCAAGGAAAAAATGAAAACAGCAATTAGAAATATTCATCCAGAAATTTTAGAATATAATTTACAAAAAAGCTGGCAAGCTTTAAAAGAATCCAATAATGTTTGTGAAATTAAGTGCAACTTAAAGGTAGGAACATTATTAGTAATTTGTCAACATCCAGTAAATGTGGTCTTAGATAGGGAACAAACAATTGCAGAATTAAAAAGTATAGTTCAAAAACAGGAGTTAGAATCTATAGAAAAAATAGGTATTTGCTTGAATATAATAGGTCATATATATCCTTATGCTTATCATTCATTTTTTACGAAGAATCGGTCAGAAGAATCTATATTAACTTTTATGCCGAAATGGGTAGATGGAAATATAGATTCTGAAATAAAAATCACACCAGAATTACTAGACTCCTTAGATAATCCATTTAGTTTAAAAGATTTAGAAGCAATATCTATTAGATTAGAATCTGAGGGAATATCCAATCCCAATATTAATGTCATAAATCAGAAGATTTCTGGGGATAAAAGTCAAAATTCAGAAATCAAGATGATCTCGAAATTACTGGATGATTTAGATAACCCTTTTGATGTGGAAACATTAGATTTCTCTCAAAAAAAAAGCAATAGAAAAGCGAGAAATTATGCAGAAAAAACATCATCTGTAACCAAAAAATCAATTGTTAATTTATCTACTTTTTCTCAAGCAGAATTTCTTAGCGCTACTTTAAGTTTGGCAATTTTAATAGGCTGTTTTTATGCAATAACTCAACCCTGTGTGATTGGAAAATGTATGATAATACCAAGAGTAAAAGAGTTAGATAAACAGTCACTAGAAACAATTAAAAATGTTAAAAATTCTTTGGCTCCAAAGCAAGCACAAGAAAAGTTAAAAATAGCCCTTAAAGATTTAGAAGATATTCCATTTTGGTCAATACATTACTTAGAATCAAAATATTTAAAGTCTACTTACCAAACAGAAACTGAACATTTGGAAATAATTATAAAAGCTTTAGGTAATGGTGCACAAGCAGCTCAACATAGTAAAGGTTTACCACTACCAATAGAAGACTGGGTAGAAATTCAATCCCTTTGGCAAGAGGCGATCGCTCTATTAGAAAAAGTACCAGAAGATAGTAAAGCTTATTCTTTTGCTAAAAATAAACTCCAGCAATATCGCAAGTATTTAGTTGCTATTAAAGGAAGATTAACTACTGAAGAAGAAGCTAATCAAAAATTAATAGCTGCCAAAAAATCAGCTCAGTTAGCAACGACAAGAGAGGTAATAGCTCAGTTTCCTGAAAGCTGGAAAAATGTATACTTAAGTTGGGAAGATGCATTGGATAAAGTATCTACTATTTCTCCACAAACAACTGCTTATTTAGAAGTAAAGAATTTACTACCTCAGTATAAACAAAAACTTCAACAAGCAAAGGAACGTAGAATCACAGAAGAAATTGGTGAGGAAGCATATAATCAAGCTATTAGTTACTCTAAACAAGCTGAAGTATTTGAGAAAAAAGATAATTGGGTTAAGGCCGCAGAATATTGGCAAAAATCTCTAAAATCTGCTAAAGAAATACCAACTAATTCAACTTATTTTATTTCAGTAAAACCTCTAATTAAATCCTATGATGCTTTGCTAAAAGTAGCACAATCAAACCAACAATTATTAGAGACTTTAGCAAAAGTTAATCAGGATTTAAGTAAGGCTTGTAAAGGGAAACCCAAAATTTGTCAATACAATGCTACGAAGGATTTAATTATTGTACGTTTAACTTCTGATTATGTGGATAAAATTAAAAAAACAGCTAAGGCAGTAGAAAGTAGTAAAGATAAAAAGGGTCGTGCTGAACTAGAAAAACATTTGAAAACTTTACAGGTTGCTTTAAAAGCTATTAGTAATAATTCTAAGATTCCTTTAGAAATTTATAACCCACAAGGTTTAAAAATTGCCACTCATTTTCCCAATAGTTGAAAGAAGAAAAATTGTCTGACAGTAATTTTTTATAGTGTTTCTTAAGTTAAGGTTATGGAATTTGCATCCAACTGATTACAATTTGGGCGATCAAGGAAGAATTAAGGTCAACCACTCCCAAGAACCTCTGTCAAAGCTTATAAATGGAATTAGGTAAATAGGTAGCCAGTCTTCGAGGTAGTGCTATAGGGTTCGCAAAGCAGTTTTGGCCAAAGATTGAACGCGATATCAAAGCATACGTGACTCAAAGGCATAAATTTAGCTATCCTAGCTGTAAAAAAGTTGCAACTTCGCGGTAAAACCATTGACTACGATCACGGTAGGCTTGGAGTAACTGGGAATAGGCTTGACAACCTGCCAATGCATCACGCCATCCTTTTGTGCTACAGCTAAAGTGTTTGCTATAGCCAAAGTCATAGAGTTGCTTACCCAAAACCTTTAGCTCTCGTCTAGATGCCTGCCAACGGTCTATCACAAAGTTAACGGCAGGATGCTTCAAGGTATAAAACTTACTACTAAAAGGAAAGGCCAGAACTTTTCGGCCTAATAAGGTGCCCCAATAGGCGCCATGGTAAGAACTGGTTAAAATTGTTTCCCCTGATCCTAAAAAGTCTAAAACTTGGCTAAGATTATAGGTGCCATTAGTCATACGGGGGAAGTTATCGAATTTTATCTGAAACTTTTTGTGAGAAAAGACCACAAATTCATGCTGGATGGAGCGGGGTTTATCAAACTGATCGCTCATACAACTAGCACAAGGAACCCAATGATAATTAGGGTTGGGATGCTCGAAGTCACGAATTCCGATCAGGTCAAACTGTTGCAAATATTTTAAGTAGTCAAAGTCTTGATCATAACCCTGACGATCAGGGTCTGTGCGATAAATTTGTTGGCCAATACCCCAGGTTATGAGCTGAATAGGGATCTGATCTTGATACTGGGCCTTAAACTGCTGCAAGGCCACAAAATTGTTCACAAAGCGGGGAAAGAGGAGTCCACCCCCACCTACAATGAAGTAGAGACGATCATAGTCCCCTAAAGTGCCATCCTGAAGCTGTTGTGCAATTGTTGCTAACTCTTGATCAAGATGACGAATATCGATGGTGGTTGTGGTGGTATGAGGGAACTTGAAATATTTCAAAGGAGAAGAGAACAAATCTCCTACATTGGTATCATCAATTACATGAACATTAATGACCAGATTCATGGCGCTGCTTGCTTATCTTAATTGTATTTAGACAATTTAATTTGGCCAATTTTATTTGACCAGTTATTGTATAGCATACCAAGCTGCTCCTTGTAATACTACTTTATTATTGAGCAATGACTTTGACATGAACCTGTTCTAAGAGATAGGTAATTTTGTCTTGTTCAGGACTGACACAGAAATTGGGTTATGATAGGAAATTTTGTGAAAGGAATGTATTAACCCACATGCTTTACATGCTTTAGAACTAACCTTGATTGACATCCTCCCCGGCCTAAAGGCACTGGGTAACAACCGAGTCGTAGCCCCTCGGCGGGTTGACATTTCACAGGCTGCTGCTACTTTGGCAGTAGTCTGGCTGCTGGCCTCAATGTCCGTTTTTTGTCTCGGTAAGCCCACCCGCGACTAATATATTTCTTGTGAACTAAAAAGCATTATAACATAACCCGTGAAAAAAATCAACTAAAAAGTCGCCCGCTTATGGGGGAGGCTTTAAACCCAAATTTTTGGTAAGTATAGCATTATCTTTGGGAATTTGTGTAATACTTTTGGAGTGAGAATTGAGTTAAGATCAAAGTTTTAGACATGGGAAATTGCTACTTTTTGAAAGTCGAGGTAGAGTTCTTGATTTCTGAAGCGATCGCTTAATTACATAACTTTTCTAATTTGATTTTGTCATTATGATTATATCTCACAAATATAAATTTATTTTCCTAAAAACTAAAAAAACTGCTGGTACATCAATTGAAATCTCTTTATCTAGATTTTGTGGTGATGATGATATAATAACTCCTATTGATTTTACAGATGAAGCTATCAGAAAACTTCTCGGACAAAAACCACAAAATTATTTAGATTTTCGCAATCACATTACTTCTCAAGAAGTTCTAAAAAAAATAGAACCTTCTATTTGGAACACCTACTATAAGTTTTGTTTTGAAAGAAATCGATAAAGCTATATCTTTTTTCTATTTTAATACATCAAAAAAATCTATTAAATTTGATGACTGGCTGAAAAATAACTATTATCCTAATTCATCTATAAACAATAACTAGAACATTTACACAATCAACGATAAAGTAGCAGTTGATTTTATCGGTAAGTATGAAAATATTCGCTCAGATTTAACTTTGGTCTGTGAGAAATTAAATATACCATTCGATGGATATTTACCAAAAGCTAAAGGATTTTTCAGAGATGATAACCGTCCTTATTATGAGTTTTTAAACGCCGAACAAATGCAAATCATCCGTGAATGTAACTCAAATGTTATTGATTTATTAGGTTATAGCAATGAGAATCAAAATAATCACAAGATTTCAATTTTAGGTGAATCAAAAAAACAACTAGAAAATTATACTGAAGAATATTATAATCAAAGAGGATATCTACTAAAAGAGCAAGGAAAATTAGATGAAGCGTTGATTGCTTATGCTCAAGCAATTGGAATTAATCCTAAAAAATATTGGGCTTATTATCATACACTAGGTGGTATTTTTGCAGAAAATAATCTCTATAAAGAAGCAGTTTTAGCTGACCATCAAGCTATCAAAATTAAACCAGATTTTGCCTGGACTCATTATCACTTAGCAGTGGTTTTAGAGAAACAAGGAAAATTAGATGAAGCTTCCACTTTTTATCAAAATGCTTTTCAACTTTATCCAAGTTTATCTTATTACAAAAACAAGTTATAGCAGTTCTTTAATCTATGAGGTACAGTTTTAGATGCCCTCACCCTTAAAAAGCCAGGGCAAACTCATCTAAAATTTTATTGACAAATAAATATTTTACAGATTATCTATACTCCAACCCACCTTCTATACTCTTTATAAAGGTTGCATGGGACGCTCCTACCTATTCCCTAATCTCTAAAACCTTATAAATTTTTGAGTTGGGCATCCTGATTAAAAAATTGCCTACATAAACCATAAGTAACTAATAAACTTGTAACTAAATTTGCAAAAGCTAAAAGAAACATAATTAACATTTGATATGCCACAGCATCCAGAGGATTAATACCACTTAATAATTGACCAGTAACAATGGCAGGAAGGGTGACAATTCCAATTACCATCATTGAATTTAAAGTAGGTATTAATGCCCCACGAATAGCATCTTTTCTATATTTAACAATTGCTTGTTCAGGGGTTGCCCCTAAACTTAAATAAGTTTCAATTTCTACTGGATTAGAATTAATTTGATTGACAAGTCTTTCTCCAGCGATCGCTGCTGCATTCATCCCATTTCCTAATACTATTCCCACTAAAGGAATTAAATATTGAGGTTCATACCAAAGCTCTGGTTTAACTACCAATAAATTTGTATAGCTGATACTTAAAGTTGTACTGGTTAAAATAGAACTCCAAACTAAAGGTAATAATAGAGGTATTTTTTGACTAATCCTATTTCTAGCAACCACAGAAGCAATTGCTAACATAAGAGCTAAAATAGTAATCACTAACCAAGGTTGTTTAGTTGTAAAGACTATTGCCAATATATATCCCACAAATATTAACTGTACAATAGTGCGAACTGTAGCTATTAATAGTTGCCATTCTAATCCTAATTTTTGCCAAGCTGACAGACCAATAGCTATAGCGATAAGTCCTAAAGCCATAGCCATATCAGTAATTGTTAATTGAATCATATCTATAGCAATCCTATTTTATTTGTGTCCAAAATCTTATCGCTTTTTGTTATGAGGGTTGGGGACAATGAGCAAGAGTTTCGGAGTTTATTTCTAGTTTTTGAATTGTTACAACTTATTTTAGGACTGCTATATTGTTATACCAAATTCAAAAAATGTCGCTGCAGTATCAATCTCAACACTCCTACCAACAGACTAAAACACTGTAACAGTATTTTTTGAAAATGGTATTAAAACTTGAATTTTTACATGAGCAATAATACTAACAAACTTCACCATAAGTATTGATTTCTAGTGAGGAATTACTAATTTATATTAAGTAACTAGGCATTAAAATTATCAGCTATGTAACTAGCAGATAATTTGCAATTTATTACTCCATCAATAGTTAATAGACTTTAAGAATACCCATGGGTAGCGTTGCACAAAAAACTACTGCAAAAACTTGACCTTGTTCTTTAGCACCCAACTGCTTTGCGATTAAAGAAACCCCAATAATACTTAGTGCACTCAACCACTTAACTAGGTTTGCGAAGATATCTCCACCGCTCAAAATTTGGAGGTGTGTAATAGTGAATTCAGCAAAAGGCGGATGAAATAATTGAGGTAAATTATAAGTTGGGTAATGAGCAACACTTTGGTTTTGCATCCAGTGAACAACGCGACTCATGTGGTACGTCATTGAGTCCCAGTTATTAGGAGGAGCCACCATAGCAATTAAACCAATTGTAGCCATAATAAGCCCAATTCCGCCTAGTAATATAAATGAACAGGGGTTGAGCTTTGGGAGCCTTAAAGATTTTCGGGACAGATAACGCTTTCCCTGTCGAATAAGTCGATAATAGATAAAAATTGAGGTACAGATAGAAAGTAACTACAGGGTGATCACTCCCACAAATGTTAGGCCGCGAAATAAGCTTAAAATTTCTGTAAATCCTGTCAGCAAAACTCCACAAGTAACTGCTGCTGACAAAAATGCACTACGCCAATCGCACTCTGGACTCCAGAATAATAGAAATAAAATGATAAATTTATGGCAGGTAAAATCCCAAACATTTTGCCCATCTCCATAGTTTTTTCCATAAGAGATTATTTAATGCTAACAATGTCGAGTAAGATAGACTTACCTAGGGAGTATCTCCAAAGTAATACGAAAATCTTTCTGCCCCATTGTTTTTGATAAAAACCTCTAGATCTTTTAAGATAAAGGTTTAGCCGGAAATTATCTTTGCCGGTTACTGCTTTATTTAATACTTAGATTATTGACTAGAAAGTGTGCAGTTATTTCAATGACTATTGCTAGCTAAGGCTTACAGCAATCTTATCTTAATGTTAAAAAATCTCAAGATTAAACTATAAGTGCTGTAAGACAGTTCCTATAATACTTTCACTATTTAAAGCAAATAATTTTTGAGGAGAACTTTGTACTCTCCAGTTATTGATAATTTCGCCAATTATTACTATAATTTAATACTCTAATTTATTACTATTGATATGACTAATATTCCCCCCCTAGACTTAACACAACAGTATGAAATAATTAGCGAAAAAGTCAATACTAGAGTTCAAGAAGTACTTAGCTCTGGTCGATACATTGGTGGTTCTATTGTTGATGATTTTGAGCAACAATTTGCTAAATATATAAATGTATCTCATTGTGTCTCTTGTAACTCTGGCACTGATGCTCTATTTCTAGCTTTACGGGCTGTGAATATTGGGCTTGGGGATGAAGTAATTACTACTCCTTTCACTTTTTTCGCCACTGCTGAAGTAATTAGTGCAGTGGGGGCAACTCCAATTTTTATCGATATTGATCCCCAGACTTTTAATTTAGATATTCAACAACTTGAACTAGCGATAACTGAAAAAACAAAAGCTATTTTGCCAGTACATTTATTTGGTCAACCTGTAGATATGACACAGTTAATGGCGATCGCTCGTTCTCACAATTTAATAGTTATCGAAGACTGTGCCCAAGCTACAGGAGCAGAATGGCATCAGCAAAAAGTCGGAAGTTTTGGTGATATTGGTTGTTTTAGTTTTTTTCCTACTAAAAATTTAGGAGCTTTTGGAGATGGTGGCGCTCTGACCACAAATAATCAAGCGATCGCTGCTCAAGTGCGAATACTCAAAAATCATGGACAGTCTGCCAAATATTTTTCTGAACATATCGGTATTAACAGTCGTCTTGATACCATACAAGCTGCAATTCTGCAAGTCAAATTACCTTATCTAGATAGTTGGAATCAGCAGCGTCGTAACCTAGCAAATCATTACCATAAATTTCTTAGTAATATCACTGCTGTACTTCCTCCTCAAGAGTTGGCTGGAGGTATATGTGTTTGGAACCAATACACAATTATCTTGAAAAGTCAAGACTTAGAAGCTACAGTAGAGTCTCATTTTTCTAATTCTCTGCGTGATTGGGTTCGCGCTCAGTTACAAAATCAAGGAATAGGTTCAGCAATTTACTATCCTACACCTTTACATTTACAGCCTATTTATAAATTTTTGGCACACCGTCAATTGCCAGTAGTAGAACAAGTTTGCCATCAGGTTTTGTCTTTGCCGATGTTTCCTGAACTTTCTACTCTACAACAAGAGCAAGTGGTATTTACTTTGAAAAATTGTTTGCAAGAACTATGAATAATTGTGGCTTTAATATTTATTTAATATTTCTTTAATATTTCTTGAGGAAATTTATAGTTTTGTATACTATGCTTATAGCGGGGGTTAAACTTGATATGCCTACCTAGTTACTGCAAATTTGCCATTAGTTAAATTAGTACAAGGGGTACAAAAAGTTGATCTAATACCTAAACTTAAACCCTTTCGACCATAGCCACAATAAATAAAAAATATAAAATTATAAGAGGAAAACATTGAAGGTGGGGAACAATCACTTAAGTTCAAATAGACGCTACGATCCAGAGGCGATCGCTGAATATTATTATAATCGTCTTTGGTTAGTTATCTGGAGATTTCTTGTTATAGTCTTTTCTTTTGCTAGTTTTCTTTTGGGAATTTTGTGGGACAAATGGCGATATCACAAAGTTGAAGATACCCCCGAACGAGCCACTCAACTGCGAAAAATACTAACTCACTTAGGACCAACATTTATTAAAGTAGGTCAGGCATTATCCACAAGACCTGATTTAATTCGTAAAGACTTTTTAGAAGAACTCACAAAACTACAAGATCAATTGCCAGCTTTTGATGATGAGATAGCCATCTCAATTATAGAAACAGAGTTAGGCCAAAAAATCAACGATCTGTATATGGAAATCTCTCCCAGACCAGTTGCAGCAGCTAGTCTAGGTCAGGTCTACCAAGCACGCCTTCGAAGTGGCGAAAATGTAGCAATAAAAGTTCAAAGACCTAACTTATTACCTATTATAACTCTTGATTTATTCTTAATGCGGTGGGCAGCAAGTTGGCTAGCTCCCTGGTTGCCTCTAAATCTTGGCCATGATTTATCCCTAATCATAGATGAATTTGGTACAAAGCTATTTGAAGAGATTGACTATATAAATGAAGGACGTAATGCAGAAAGATTTGCTACGTATTTCGCAGATGACCCAAATATAAAAGTACCATTAATATATTGGCGTTATACTACTACCCATGTTTTGACCTTAGAATGGATTGATGGTCTAAAATTGTTAGACACAGAAAAACTTCAAGCAGCAGGTCTTGATACAGATACTCTGATTACAGTAGGTGTAACTAGCGGTTTACGTCAGTTACTAGAGTTTGGCTTTTTTCATGCAGATCCTCATCCGGGCAACTTATTTGCCTTAAGAGATGGTCGAATGGCCTACATTGATTTTGGCATGATGGATCAATTGGAGCAGCACACTAAAGAAACTTTGGTGGACTCAGTAATTCATTTGATTAATAAAGACTATCAGGAGTTGACTCAAGATTTTGTCAAGCTTGGGTTTTTGGCACCTGATGTAGATATTCAGCCCATCATACCAGCTTTAGAAATAGTGCTGGGAGATATTATGGGTGAAAGAGTCAAGGATTTTAACTTTAAGACAATTACAGATAAGTTCTCGGAATTAATGTATGACTATCCTTTCCGAGTACCTGCTAAGTTTGCTCTAATTATTCGTTCTCTAGTTACTCAAGAGGGCTTAGCTCTTTCCTTAAATCCAAATTTCAAAATTGTAGATATAGCTTATCCTTATGTGGCAAGAAGGCTATTAAAAGGTGAGTCCCCAGCATTACGTCGTCGGTTGATTGAGGTATTGTTTAAAGATGGAAAGTTTCAGTGGGAAAGGTTAGAAAATTTAATTGGGATAGCCCGGACAGACCAAAATTTTGATATATTACCTACTGCCCAATTAGGTTTACAATATATTTTGAGCGAAGAGGGTGAATTTCTCCGAAAACAATTGATACTAGCAATAGTAGAAGATGATCGGATTCATACAGAGGAAGTTAGTCGTCTTTGGGGCTTAATTCAAGATGACTTAAAACCTAGTCGCTTGTTCAATATTGCTTTGAATGCTCTAGCAGAATTTTCTACAGAGAGAGCTGCGGCAATTTTACAAAAATAGGATAAAAGGAAGTTTTTTTTGTGTATAATCTGCCTCAACCTCCCTATCTTTTAATTGCAGTTGGTTTGTTAATGAGTTTATCTTCAGGAGTAGTATTTGCTAAATTAATTAAGCAACTGGTTAAAAAGTGGTCAGAAAATCCTGCTACTTGCAACATAGCTAGTATGAGAGGATTAACATTACAAATTCCTTATTTAGGTATTGCTAGTGGAGCATTAATTTTTTTATCCTCAAGCTTGCAGTTGTTTGGATTTACTAATTTAGTTGCCTATTCTATTTGTTTACCTTTAACGATAGGAACTGGATCACTTGTTTGGATTCAGTTTCGTAAAATTTTAGATAAGATGGAACTGGGCATAAAGGAAAAGAATTGAAATTTTATCATCAATCTTTAAATATATACTCTTTCTTAGAAGTTGTTTGATAAATACTGCTAGGGATTGATAAATTATAAAAACTTAACCTCTTCTCCAACCATTCCCTACAAGGGAATGAGGGTTTAAAAGCCTCTATCATCGTAGAAGAGATTTTTTTTATGAGTTTATAAACAGGTTCTTCATTTCAAGAAATAGTAAAGATAATAATATAGCTAAAAATGAGTAATGTCATAGTTACAGGAGTAGGTGGATTTATTGGGTCTCATTTAGCAGAAACTCTATTAAATAAAGGTGATAAAGTAATAGGAATAGATGAGTTTAATGATTACTATAACCCTACTTTGAAGCGTCAGAATATTTATCAATTTCAAGACCATCCTGCTTTTCAACTAATAGAAAATGATCTTCAATCTTTGAATTGGTCAGAGTTACTTGTAGATGTAGATATAGTTTATCATCAAGCTGCTCAAGCTGGGGTTCGTGCTAGTTGGGGTGAAGGTTTTCGCGCTTATACAGAACGTAATATAAATGCTACTCAAATAATTTTAGAAGCGGCTATTGATGCTCCTAATTTGAAAAGATTGGTTTATGCTTCTAGTTCTTCTGTGTATGGTAATGCTGAAACTTTTCCTACCCCAGAAACTGTTTGCCCTCAACCAGTATCCCCTTATGGAATTACTAAGTTAGCAGCAGAACAATTAGGTAAGTTATATCATCAGAATTTTGGTGTGCCCTGCGTATATTTACGCTACTTTACAGTATACGGTCCCCGGCAAAGACCTGATATGGCCTTTCATAAATTTTTTAAGTGGATTTTGCAAGATCAACCAATTTCTATTTATGGAGATGGTCAGCAAACTAGAGATTTTACCTTTATTAGTGATGCAGTAGCAGCTAACTTATTAGCGGCTATAGTACCATTGGCAGTAGGTGAAGTATTTAATATAGGTGGGGGTAGTCGGGTTGTATTAGCAGAAGTTATTAATATAATGGAGGGAATAGTAGGACGTCCAATTAAGAAAAATTTTGTGGAAAAAGCTAGGGGAGATGCTCGTCATACTAGTGCGGATGTTTCTAAAGCTAGGAAAATTTTGGGTTATCAACCGCAGGTTTCTTTGACTGAAGGTTTGAGGCAAGAGTGGGAGTGGATGAAGTCGTTATAAACTAAATAAAATGAATATTTTTCAATCAGTTGTTAAGACAATTATTCCTGAAAAAAACGTGATTCTTTGAGACACATAAAAAATAAATACACCAAACAATTACAAAAAGCTATTTCCCCCCAGTCTTTAGAGATAAATTGGATTAAGAAAGAAGATAGCTGGCTTTTAGATAACTTCAAAGGACCAATCGTACCCATTCCCAAAGCTTTGATGAGGGAAAAAATAGAAGAATTAGCACATCTTGCTAACCAACTCGGTCCTAAACCACTTTGGAAAGGATATGAAAATCTTCAAAATTATCCCTGGGATGTGAAAGACACAACTCGTACAGCAAATCAAGTGCGAACTCAAGCAAAAGTAGGTGATTTTTATGCTCACCTGGTGCAAAAAAGAAAACCTTCCCTTGTGGTTGAATTTGGCACGGCATTTGGTGTTTCAGGAATGTATTGGCTTTCAGGATTAGAAGGTAATAATTTTGGAGAATTACTGACTTTCGATCCTAATGAGGTTTGGGCAGAAATTGCCAAGAAAAACTTATCTGGAATTAGCAATAGATTTCAGTTAGTTAATGGAACTTTTGAAGATAATATAGATGCTTATCTGGGGAGCGATCGCCAAATAGATATGGCGTTTATTGACGCGATACATACCAGTGAATTTGTTTTTTCGCAGTTTGAAATTGTTGTTGCTAGGCTAGCTCCCAATGGGATTATTTTACTAGATGATATTTATTTCTCTGAAGATATGAAGTATGCTTGGAAAACTATTGCTCTGAGCGATCGGGTTAAAGCTAGTGCTGCTATTGAAAGAGTTGGTATTGTTGAACTTAAAGGATAATAATAATTGAGGATGGAGTTAGAAAAAAATTCTCTCTCCAATACAAAATTACTATTTATAGTTGTTTTAATTAAGAATAAAACAATTCTTCCCCTGAAATACTTTCATAGCAAGAAACGCTTGTCTCAATTTTAATTGAAACGACTATATCTGTAATTTTAACAAAAATAAAAATTAAATTTCATAGATTCTACCAACTACTAGCCCTAAGTAGTCTAAATTTTTAATTTCCACTGACATTAATAGACCAAAGTATTTATCAAGTTAAGCACGGATTATTGTCAAAATATCTAACCGACCAATTGAAACACCCTTCAATTAAAATGAAGGTTATTTGACTTGAATTACTATTGGTTTTTTGAATAAAATAGTTAGGCGATTGCTAACGCAAAGCTGGGCTAACGCATGAGACAAAGCGTGAAGTTCGTCGAAATTGTCATGCGCTATATATAGTGTCTTTGCATAAGTCCTGTTTGAGTAAGATTGATAATTACCTACAAGTAAAAATAGTATTGCCTTTTTTAAATCTAGTTTTTTTAATTTAGGTTGATACAAATATTTATTGCTATAACTGAGTTTCAGCATAAAAAGTGTTTCATTCTTATTTGAAATAACTATAAGTCATATACACAACTATCAATATTAAGGGAAGAGAGTTATTTGGGTGTATATTTTACAACCTACCTTAGTCTAATTTGGATTTAAACTATGAGTAATCAAAAAATCCTCATTTATAATAAAATTCAAAATCTCTTAAAGCCATTATTCTAGATTTATTTAAACGATAATGATAACCGATTCTTTTTTGTAACCTATCCCAATAAGTTGCTTTTGGTTTACTACGAGAAGCATCCCAGTGCTGAGTCACCCTACTAATTTTTTGCCATGCTTCACTATTAATAACCCATCCAACTTTTGTAGCAGCTAATCCCATTAAACTACCTTCTCCAGCGTGCATTCCTCTCAATTCTGCATACTTAGAAATCTTCCCCCAAGTTTCCAAAAATTCTATTTCTTTACCATTATCTCTAACGATAATAAATAAGGCTTCCCCTATCCATCCACTACTATTAAATGACTCATCATAAATATTTAGCTTATCTGCCAACTTTTGCAATATTGGTAAACTAGAAGCACGATATTTTGAAACATGTTCTACTAAATTTTTATGCCGTCCAGTAATTCCTGGTTTCCATTCAATATCTTCTGGTAGTGATTCTAAAATTCTAGTATCAGCATCTATACATATAGCTACTGGAAATAATGATATTGCTTTTTGGCAGAGAACTCTTTTATCGTTATAACAATGTAGAATACCTTGTTGATGATGTTTAAAAGCTATTACATTTTTATGGCTACTAAAATCATTAGGTTTCTCTGTATAAATTACCAGTGAAATTCCTGGAGCATTTGTTTCTAAATCTTTAACTAACTCCTTTGTTATATCGCGATATCTTTGCCCTAGTGCTAAAGTACAAAAACAAAAGTTTTTTTGTTTCTGAGTCATATTTTTACCTGGAAATTTTATAACAACAAGAAATGCTTAAAGTTATTTGGGTTGAATAAGTGGAACAATTAGGAAGTAATTTTGAGTATAACACTGATAACTGAAATGACCTTAACTTCTCTTGATCTGCCGAGCTATATTTTTGAATTTATCAATAAATTTTTCTCCTAGACTTTTCTTCTTTTCAGTTGTCTGAGGATAGTAAGTAGGTTTAGCTTCCCCCAAATATCTATAATACTCCCAAATATCCCAATAAGGACATCCTGGTTCAATCCGAAAACCTGCCCAATGTAAATATTGTAGAGGTTTACCTACTTTAGGGTCAATCAAGCGATCGCCTTCCTGTTGAAAATGAGGACTACCTGCCCAACTTCCAGGACCTTTACCTTCTGGTAGGCGAACTAGATTCAATCGCCGAGAAATATGTTTCAATACAATATAGTTAAAAATTGGCTGGTCTGTAGTTTTTTCAGAAAAGTCAAAATATTCGGTATGGCCAGCACATTCTGCAAAGGTTTCATATAATTCATTTTCTGTAAATAGATTTTTCTTGGATGCCCACCACCCACTATTAAATACATCTTGAAGTTGTTCTTCAGTAAAAATTTTATCTTCTAGCACTTTGGATGTAAAGACATTTTTTATCCCACTTAAATATTGATAGTCACAACAGAGAAAATCATAATCCTTCAGATGTTTTAGATTATCAACAATTTTTTCAAAAACAACAATATCAACATCAATATATAGAAACTCATCGAACGGTCCGAACCAACAAGCTTGTTTTTTTTGTTTGTTAGGAGTCTTAAAAAAGCCTTGACCAAAAATGTTATATAGTCTGTGGCAAAGATTATCTACAAAATCCAAATCTGGATAGATTTCTACTCCATAGTTACTTGAAACGATTTCTGCTACCTGCTGATAATTTTCATCAAAAGGAATCATTATAACTGGAGTCTCAGAATCATATAATCTGATACTTTTCAGCAGAGCAATTGTGTTATCAATTACCTTATCATTGGCAACAATATATATTCCTTTCATATTTTTTTTTAACAGTTTAAGCCCTGTTTTTCCCAAATTTGAGTCATTAGATTTACTGAGGAATTATCAGGTTCTAGTTTACTTGAAAATTTCTACAACTTCGGACAAATGGTATAGAAGGCATGAAAATGTAAAACTCTTGTAGTCCGAGCATCTTGTTCACTATATACGCACATTATAACAGCGGGACGTGCTGTAGTCTCTTCTCCCATTTATGGATACAAGGATAATTTAAAAAAATCTCTCGAACGGGAAGATCTAAATTTCCTCCCTAACACAGCCTGGTAATTTTTTCGAATAAACCCCTACATAATTAATATATGTCGCCATCTTAGATAGTTGCTAATAAAATAAATTTCTTGGAGAATTTTTGACTCCATAACTAATAATTTTGGCTGAATAACTCTCCTTTTAAGAGGAGAAAAAATTCAAATATTTTACTTTTAGTCAATCCTCTTATTTTCAATAAAAGCTAATTATTAATTTGTGAATTAAGGATTTATACCGAGTTTTTTGAAGACTTTAGTCATAAAATTGACTGGTGGATTCTCTGGTTCCGGTTTCCCTGTGAACTGTGGTCTCTTATCCGGTTCATGGAGATAACGATAGTAGAGAAAAATCTCTCGATAAGGAAAATCTAAATTTTCTCCCTGACAAACTCTAGCAATTCTTTTAGAAGAAACTCCAATATAATGAAGATATGTCAGTCTTTCTCCTTTATCATATAGTACATTATCCCTTTTTTCAAAATGAGGTGATGTGACGGAACAACCTGTTCTTTTTTCTGGTGGTAAATCAAAACCAAAGTTATAAACAGGAATATCTAATCGCATTTTCATATAGTTGAGTAAAGATTGGTTAGGAGCAGATGTATATAAAATTTCTCCTTCTCCAGAGTTAAGTTTTTCTAAGAGAAACTCCCTTTGTGATTCAGAAAAAAAGCCCCGTTTTCCTGCATAAAATCCTGCACAAAAAATTTCAGATTTAATCCGTGATTCTCGAAAAACTTCAAATAGTTTAGGCGACTCTAAATTAAAAATATGAGAGGGGTCTTTGTATTGAAAATCATAGACAACAAAATCATTTTTATCTAACTGTTTAAAAATATATTCAACAGAATTTAATACCAGAATATCTGCATCAAAATACATAAATTTTTCAAAAGGAGCTTGAGGATCGAAGCTGCAATATCTACGGTTCATACCAATTCTATTTACTCCTTGAATGCCTTTTTCTGCCCACATATTCAAAGCATTGGGATGACCTCTCCAAGCTTGGTAAGAAAATTCTTCCCAAGGGGCAAATATTTCTGGATTATCTAAAAATTGGACGTTTTTACGTTTTTCTATTTCTGCTTGGACTTTTTCTGTGCGATCGTCATAAGCAATAACACAAACTGGTGTATCAGTACCTACGTTTACCTCTATACTATTAAGTAGAGCTATTAATTGATCGAAGACAACATCATTTGCTACTGTATATATACCCTTGGTCATTTTATTTATCATTTATCAGTTATCCATTTCAATTATTAGTATATTCTACTGAAGTAGGGGGCTGGAAATACTGAAGTTTACTTTTTTCATCCCTTTATATATTTTTATCTAAATAATCAATTATTTTTGTTTACTATTTTTAATAGGAATAATTACTGATGCAGAAAAAGGTCATTTTTATTATGTCGGCTGGACATTCAGGTTCTAGCCTTTTATCCCTAATTTTAGGAAGTCATTCAGAGGGTTTTTCAGTTGGAGAATTGTGCAATTTACCTAATCGTTATCGTCAGCAAAAACCAATTGATTGTGTTAACATGACGTCAGATTTTTGGGAAAATACTTTTGGTAAAGAAGGTCTATATCAGTTGTCTAATGTGTTAGGAAATACTCGCTTAAATAAATATATCCCTCTAAAAATAGAAAAGAAAGTTAGAGATTTTTTTAACAGAGATGAGATTTTTAATGCTTATTCTTTTATGTTTTCTAAGTTAGACAATAAGAATTTTATTATTGATGCAAGTAAAGTTTATACTTGGGTCGAAAAAAAAATTGAAGCTAAAGAATTTATATCCCAAAGAATAGAAGCTTATATGATTTATTTGGTTCGTGATGGTAGAGCTGTTGCTAACTCTTTTCTCAGAAAATATCCTCATTGGGAAGTTGAAAAATATTCCAGAGAATGGGTTGAGAAAACAAAACGAAGAAATGATTATTTTGAGAAGTTTAATCCTGATAGAAGAATTAAGGTTGCTTATGAAAAGTTAGCGAGTAATCCTCATCAAACTATTGAAGAAATTTGTAATTTTTTCAATATTAACTTTGAACCTTCTATGATAGATTATTGGAAATACGATCATCACGATATTTCTGGTAATAATGGAACTTATTCTCTGATTCATCGTTACAAAGGACAAGAAATAGAAAACAGAGTCAAACAAGTTAATGGAGATTATTACAAAAATGTTGATATATCTATAAAGTTAGATTTACGTTGGCAAAAAGAGTTGTCACCTGAAAAACTAGAAATATTTGAGCGTATTGCGGGAGAATTTAATAAACCTTTTGAGTGGAATTAAAAATAATAATATTAGACAAAAATTCTATAGCAATCCCATTTTATTTGTGTCAAAAATTTTACCGCTTTTTGGGAATAGGGAATAAGCAATGGGCAATGGGTAAGAGTTTCGGAGTCTATTTCTAGTTAATGAAATTGTCGCAACTAAAAACTATGCAAGATATTTTTAAATTTTTAAATGTCGATAATAATTTTACACCTGATTTGTCTCAAAAATATAATGTTACACAAATAAAACGGATGCCTCGTAATACTCAATTACATAATTTTTTGAATCAGGAGAATCCTATTAAATCTTTTTTCAAGGTTTTGTTTCCAGTGGAACTGCGTAAAATTATGCGTGAAATTATTAGGGAAAAAAATACTGTTCAGGTTCGTGAACCATTTAAACCATCTTTATCTCCCCAATTCCGTCAACAGTTACTAGAAGAATATAGGGAGGATCTTTTGAATCTTCAAACTTTGATAGACCGCGATCTATCTGCATGGTTGGTATGAGCGAGATATTCAAAAAATAAATCTTCATTCAGCTTTTAGCAGATTAAAATTAACTATAATAAAAATCAAAATCAAATAAATTTGAAATCCTTAAGATGATTAAATGCTTCTGAATAGTAACATACTTATTAATCTTGCCTCTGACTTTTTCCCAGAAAGATTTTTGAGGAAATTTTATTTCTTTATATCGATCGATATATTCTTGAACAGCTTCTGGTTTTACTAATCCTTGAGATATCTTATATTTTGCATCTCTATACTTAAAAAAAGATATACTTCTTTCGCGATCGTAGTGAATAGGGATGCCCAATTTAGCAGCAACTAAACCCATGGCCTCTCCCTCTCCACCATATCTTCCTCTTTGCTCATAATAGCGACCTATTTTACGCCATAAATCAATAAAATCCTGAGTTTTTTCATCTCTTTTAAACATCCACATATATTCCCATACAAATTTAACATTATCAAGATTAACATTTAATTTATTGGCGGTATGAACTAATAATTTCCAATTTTTTGATTTGGCTTTTGGGGACTTTAAGACAGTATCATATTTTTTCTTGATGCTAAAGCAGCTATAAGCAGTTATTCCAGGTAAAAAATTAATATCTGATGGAATATAATCGAATATTCTGACATCTGCATCAAAATAAATACAATTATCATATAGTGACAAAAAGTAGAGCCTAAAGCTAAAGTACAAAAGCAAAAACTACCGCTGTTATTTTCTGGTATGTTCATATATTTCACATTAATTAATTTTGCAATCAACCCTAAATCAATAGCAATAATTATTTTTGAGTGATATAGTTCCAGACTTTATCTCATCAATTATTATAAATTCAGTAATATAGTTATTTTAAATAAGGATGAGACATGTCTCTCCTTAAATACTTTCATGGCAAGAAACACTTGTCTCAATTCTATTGTGAAACAACTATATTTTAAAGAGACTGAAAATAAATCGATATTTACTAAAGTTTTTAGAGAAATAAAAAGCGTCTTTAATTGCTTTTTTTATCTAATTTTTTAAGAGTATCGCCAAGGCAAAATACGATTTTTTAAGCCATTAATTTTAATATTCAAAAAACACTTTTGTAAATAGAGAGATTGTCTCCAAGATGATAAACTACACCAACGTTTATACTCAAAAACAGCAGTATTACTTAAAAAACTGCGCCATTGTTTAACAGTATTTTCAGGGTTAGTTTCCCGTGACCTATGTTTAGCGTTATCTCTAAAGTTTTGACATAATTTAGGATTATCTTTAAGACGCTTCAATGCAGCAATAGTATCATCTAAAGAACTAACTTCAAAATAGTCAAACTCACTTTTTCGTTCTGACTGAAAAGCTGATTCTTTTCCTAAAATCGCAGGCACACCAGCGTGCCAAGCATTATAAAGTTTAGTTGCTGGTTTTTTAGTATAATCTTGCTTTTGAAAATTACGAACAGCAACAACAGTATCAATATTACTATAATCATGCCAGCGATTCTTAGGAATAATTTCCCAATTTAATCCTAATTCTTCTAATTGCTTTGACCAAGAAGCAGCCTTTAATTCTGGCGCTAAATTAAAACTAATGCCAAAATAACCAATATTCTCAAAGCGATCGCCTCTTTCTGGATGACGAGGAATTAGTCCTGGTTGTCTCCACAGAGGAATATAATAACTATTCTTCAATTTTTTGGCATCTTGAGGATTTTGGACAACTTGCAACTGAGCATAAGGATGAGGATTTCGATCTGGTTTAATACAGACCATTAAAACCTTTGGCGTTGGTCTTAGTTCGTAAGGAAAAGAATCTCGATGAGCTATTACAATTCCTTCGTCTGGTATTGTTCCAACTAAGTTACAAAGAAATCCATCTGCTTTAAGATAAAGATAGGTTTGTAAAGTCCAACAGTATATTCCTTTGCCAAATTGTTCCCAGTAAACATCTGGTTGTTCTGGCATATCATCTAACCAATCTTTTTGGGGAAGATAAAAATATATTGGCAGTAAATCAGTCATTTTAGTTCTCAGTTATTTTTGGCCATCTCAATCAATTAATATTTATTTTCCTAAACTTCTAACATTTTGAAAAATCTCTGCCGATTAAATTTTAGAGGTTTAATGTATCTTGCCGATAGTCAGCAATTTTTGCTTTCTAATATTTGGAGATAATTTTGGTTTATCTAAATTCTTTCAAATAACATTTATTTCCCTAAACCTCTAACCATTTTGACAAATCTGTGCCGATTAAATCCTGAAGCTTTAATATATCTTCCCGATACTCGGCAATTAACTTCTTTCTGATTTTTGGAGATAATTTTGGTTTACCTAAATTTTTATTTTTGAGAACTCCTGCTATTTTTTTCCTAATTCCTATTGGCATAAATAATTTCAAACTATCTTTAATTGGATTCGGACGATTTAGTAAAGTATTGAGAGTTGAATTTTTTGGTACGTTGGTAGAGTTATGTATTTTAGCAACACTTAAAACAAAAGCATCATCTACTCCTAAAAATTTAAATATATCTTGAGTTAAACCAATAGGGTCTTTTCTTAAATTCTCATACAGACATACCTTAATTTGATTAGGAGGAAAAAGATTGAAATAACGCTTGAGCTGGAGATAATAAAAACCTCGATGTTTATGATGCCATTGGAAACTCCAATTATTCTCTATTCGCCAATCTTCTTGTTCTAGTGTTTTCTTAAAATCAGCTAATGGTTCTCTACCATTACTCAGAGAAAATAAAAAGTGAGAAAAAGCTCTTTCTGCTGGGTCTCTAAGAATAGCAATTATTTTAGCATCAGGTATATAGTTATGTATTCGTTGTGGTGCTTTTTCGCTATATATATATGAAGTAGAAGCTTCCCCAATTGCTATTTCATCTGTCACTCCAGAAAACAATTCTTGGTAGCTTTCTAAATCTGTAATTGCATTTTTCATAACAAAAGTACCTTGAGGACCAATTCGTTCTTTACTTTCCCCTTCTAAAGTGAAAAAATCAGGTTCTTTTTGGTCTCTAGAAGCTGGCATATAAATTTGATGATGTTGCTTCAGATAATAATAAAGAGAAGAAGTACCTGACTTAGCAGCACCAATTAATAAAAAATTTGGTATTGTCATTTCAGTTATCAATTATTAGTCAACAATTAACAGTATCGACCAGTGAAACCAGAGGCTTGAAATATCGAGAAAAATAAAGGCTTGTAGCCATTTATAATTGAGAATATAATTTGGGAAGTAATTACCAGAAATGCTTATTTTTTAAAACTTATAGGCTTTTCCATAGGACCTGAATCCTTAGGATTTTTTGATCATGCTCATGGTATTTAACTTAACCACAACTTAGCCACATTTTCCCAGGTTTCATCTTTGACTAATTCAACATTTTTTTCTCGGATTTCTTGAACCTGCTCCGGCTTTTTTAGTAGTTCTACTATTTTATCAGCTAATGCTTCTTGAGTTTCTTTTTCGTAAGGGTTGCCTGGTACTTTCACACAATAATTTTTGTCTGTTAATCCAGCATAATCTGTTGTAACTGGTACTGCTCCTACTAAGGCTGATTCCCGGACTGTATTACAATCTAATTCTTGAAAAGTACAACCATAATAATGAATAGATGAAGTTGATTTTTCTTGCATTAGTTGTTCTCGCCCTATTTTTCCCCGTTCAGTTACTCCTGGTTGTGCCATTAATTTTAACATTTTTTCTTTCCAATCCGGTTTAACTTTTCGACTCCAACCATAGTAAATATTCAACTCCGCTGATGGAATTTCTTTTTTAATAATCGGCCAGCCAAATTCTAACATTCTTTCTAGTCCTCTAATATAATTAGAAGCATAAATAATTTTATTAGGCTCTTTAGGATTTTCATAGAGCAACGAAAAAGATGGTTCTATTCCATTAGGGATAATAGCAATTTTATTCTCAGGTATTTCTGGTAATAAAGAACGGTGATAATTGTTCTTACAAAAAATTTTATCGTAGTGCTTTAATTTTTCATAAGTTACCTCCCTAGGGAGCAATACTGAACCTAAATCTAACCATACTCTTTTAGCTTTAATCGGAAACTTAATTCTCCAGGCAAATTGCCACATAATTAAAGTATCAAAACTATCGTAAGGATTGAATTTTGAATAGTGATAATATTCTACTCCATCATAGACACCTTCGTTCTGGCCACAGTTATTATAGACAGCAACCTTATAACCCAACTTTACCCATTCCCTGCCAAGAAATACTATTCTAGCATCAGCACCTCCTAATCCAGTTTTCAGACTTTCGGGAAACCATTCATAAGGAGTATGACCAGTATAATAAACAATAGAATTGTCTGACCATAATTTAGGTTTTATTCTTTGTTTGAATCCAATTAACTTAGAATTAAAATTATTGAGTAGTTTTTTAATTACCACAGTTGATTACTCCTAGTAAATTTTTCTATTTTCTTTGTTCTGTTAACATAAATATTCACCCTATTCAAGATTATATTTGGTAGATTCCCGAAGTTACCTAGAAAATACTTGTCAAATTTAGTGAAAAAATTACTTCTTTCATTTATTATAGTCTATTAATTAGATAACGTTAAGTCGCAGGCACTTAATTTAGAGTAAAATGTATTTAGGTATTACCAGGAAATAGCATTGAAACTGTCATCATTACCATCCTTTTGATGTACAAAACTCAATAAATTGATTGACAGATATTCGATTTCCATCTATTAGGATAGTTGCCATTACACTAATTTTCCTTTTATTGTATTAGTTCAAATTAATCCATAATTATTCTTAATAGATAGACTGTACAATGTTTCCGCATCTAGTTTTAATCTTTGTAACTGACAATCTGCCTAATAACTTGTGCTAAAGTTTTGTTATACTGTCTTCAAGTGGAAATGGGTGTGTTCAAGGATAATTTTTCTTATAGTATGAGATTCGATTTATGAATTATCTAACAATTTAAGTCTGAACTATGATGTGAAATAACTACTACAGTCTAAAAAACCTAAAACTTCCCAACAGAGTTATTACTTAATTTTATTGTCTATACCTAAATATATTATGCTAACATCTCTCAAAAAGTGGATTAAATCTCAAATTCCCTTGACCAAGGATTTAACTAAAAAACTAACGAGGAAAAAATGGCAAGAAAAGTCAATTGTTTTCTTTTTAGGAAAGCGTTCTTTATTTCTGGAATCTGATATTAAAACCAAGGGTGCAAGTGGTTCAGATAGTGCAGTATTCTTTTTAACTAGGGAGTGGGCAAAGCAAGGCTACAATGTTACTGTATTCACTAATTGTGAAGATAGAGAAGGAATTTACGGTGGAGTCAAGTATCTTAATTATCAAAAAATAAACTGGTACGATACCTTTGATACTCTAATTATCTGGCGACATCCTAAAATGTTACCTATTAATACGAAAGCTAACAGAATCTGGTTTGATTGGCATGATATTATTACATTCGATCCTATATATTTAGCAAGGTACAATAAAATTTTTGTCAAAAGTTATTATCAGCGTAATCTATTATCCGAACTACCCGATAGTAAGTTTGCAATTATTAACAACGGCGCAGATTCTTCTGTTTTAGAGCTTAGTAAAAACCAAAAACAACCCTACAAATTAGTATACACTTCCAGGTACTATCGAGGTTTAGAATTTATGCTGATGTGGGGATGGCCGATAATAAAAGGAGAAATCCCAGAGGCGGAACTTAACATTTACTATGGATGGACTAAGCGCGATAGTAGTCAAAAACTAATTCCTTGGAAGCAAAAAATGGTAGAATTAATGCAGCAGCCAGGAGTAATAGAGCATGGTAGTGTAGGGCATAATCAATTAATGTATGAAAAATCTACTTCAGCTATTCATTATTATGGGTGTACTTATGAAGAAATAGATTGTATTTCATTGCGAGAGTCGGCAATGGTAGGTTGTGTTCCTATCACTACTAATTATGCAGTTATTAAGGAAAAAGATTATTGTATTAAAGTAGATGGGGACCCCCAAGCAAAAGAAACTCAAGAAGCTTTAGCTGATAAAATTGTAGAACTTTTAAAAAATCCTCAAGAATTAGTAGATATTAGGGAAAAAATCCAAGAATATGTCAAACATGAAACTTGGGAACAGGTCGCACCATTATGGCTAAAAAATATTGATTAAAACGAAGAATAATAAAAATTTATTTCTAGTGTAGAAAAACAAGTAGGTAAATATCTAACTTTTTCCCTGCTTCATAATCACTTAAACCAACATAGAAGATTAGCTTCCCATTAAACTCTATAACGAGAGAGTTATAATTAAAAACTTTCTGAGAATGTCTGATAATTGATTGGTTTAGTTCCTCATTAATTTGGGGTAGAAGAAATATTAAATTTTAGAGCAACCATGAAACTGATACTTCCTATTGAATTTTATCGTCAAGGTGGAGTAGAACGGGTAATTTCTGGAACAGTAGAATAATGGATTGAAATTGACGAAGTAGAGGAAATAATATTAATTTTGTCTAAAAAAAATATTCCTCATTTTCAAGAAAAGTTACCATTATCTCCAATAATTAAATACGAATCATTTACATTGCCGCCAAAATCCTTACAATCTCGAATACTTTCTTTAATAAATAAATTATCGTCTTTATCTGGTAATCTTAAAGTGGAAAAAGTTGAAAAATTTTTCAAGGATCTCCATCGTAAATGTCAGAGTGATTTTAGTATCAAATATTTAGTTAATCGTTATCAAGCAACTCATTGTTTGTACTTTTTAACTAATAGGTTAAACCCGCCAAATCTGGATATTCCTTTAGCAATGGTTTCCCATGATATTTTCTAGAGATTTGCACCTCTAACTTATCCAGAATCTTATGTGAAAGAATACGATTTAAGTTTATTAGAATGGTTGAATAAGGTCGATATGGTTTTTACTGTTTCTGAAAAAACTCGTCGAGATGTTATTTCAATTTTTCCTGATTTTCATAAAAAAATTAAAACTATACCTAATTCTGGGTTGCCAACCAAATCAGCTTTTTCCCAAACTTTTTCTGTTTCCGAAGAAAATTCAAGTCAATTGATTACCGAGACGCCAATATTTTATTATCCTTCATCTTTTGGTATTTATAAAGACCATTTGACTCTTATAAAAGCCGGTATTAAGCTAGCACAAAAAAACCTGAAGTTTAAAATTATTTTGATTGGTAAAGAGACAGATAATTTGATGGCGGGAAAATTTAGTTTATCTCAACAATCTCATAGTCAAGAATATGCGCATTACCTGCATCAATGCCAGCAAATATATCAGAATAATGAGAATTTAATTAAGGAGTATTTTGAGGGTTTAGGATATTGTGAGGAGGAAGTGGTAGAAAGATGGTATCAAAAATGTTCCTGTGTAGTGGTTCCTTCTAAATATGAGGGTTTTGGTCTAGCACTCTCAGAAGCAATAGTTCGAGGTTTACCTGTTATTGCTTCAAATTTAGAAGTTTTTCAAGAACAAGTAGAGCTTTATAAATGTAGCGCTCTGGTAAATTTTTTCCCTACTAGTGATGTTGAAGCTTTAGCTAATTCTATGGAGCGATCGCTTATTAATCCTAAAAATAAGCTAACAGCAAAAGAAGCAGAAAAACGCTTTTATCATTGGACTTGGAATCATGCTGCCAAACAGTATATTGATTTCTTGGGACAGTTATAAAATCAGAGCTCCATAAATTCCATAACTTTTGAATAATACAACTGATTTTTATGCCGACATTCTTCAAGACTTTCCGGATAAGACTGGGAATCTTTTAATAAACTTTGCCAGCTATGAGTTGAGGGAAAATAAAATTTGTTTTTATAGCGAAAATTTAGGCGATCAATAAATGATTTCTTTTTCCGCAACCAGAGTTCAACTGGATACATATTTGGTTTATGTTTTAAGGTGTAAAATTTACTACTAAAGGGAAAAGCTAATACTTTTCTTCCTAGTAAAGTAGCCCAATATACCCCATGATAGGAACTCGTCAATACTGTTTCGCCAGAACCCAAGAAATCCAAAACTTTTTCCATGTCATTACATTCATTAGTCAGGCGGGGAAAGTTTTCGATATTTAAGAGGAATTTTTTATGAGAAAAAACAACAAACTCATGCTTTATTTCTCTTTTTTTATCAAACGACTTATGCATACAACTTGCACAAGGTAGCCAATCATATCCTAAAATACCAAAATCTCTAATTACTACTAAATCGAAATTTTCTAAATATGAATAATCAAACGAATTAATAGCTTCATCAGTTATTTCCCGGGGGAACAATTTGCCTTTTTTCCGAACATAAATTTGCTGACCGATACCCCATGCAATTAATTTTTTTCGTTTTCTGGCATTAATTATTGTAGCAATTTCAGGTAAGAAACGAGGAAACAACAAGCCTCCTCCACCAAGAATAATATGTTTTCCCTCTAATTCTTCAGCTTTTACAGGTAGCCTAATATCTAATTTTTCAATTTTAGCTCCTGGAAGTTCAAAATAATTTAAAGGACTGGAAAGTGAGTCTCCTATATTTTTTCGATCCGTCCCATAACAATTAATTATCGATTGCATCTTAATCACACCTCCTATTTGGTTTTTTTACTCATTTTTTAGGATTCTATAAAGGCGCTAAATTATCTGGATTTTTTGACTTTTGCAAATGCTCCTGTACCGAATTTATTAAACCATTATTTATACCTAATTTAATTTCCCATTATGTATATTTTTTCTAACTTCAAGCAACTCCTACATCTAAATTTACATTCTGCAAAATGAAGAATCACAATTCTCAAAAACTTTGCTACACATCGCTTCTAAAAATAATTTTCATCTTTTGTCTCTTTTCTCAATACAAAACTCCTAAAAGGCTAGAAATAAAGTTCAGCAAATATCTGATACATCTCTTTTGCCAATTTTTTAGGATTCCACAAAGGCGCCAAATTATCTGGATTTTTTGACTTTTGCAAATGCTCCCGCACCGAATTTCTTAAACCATTATTTTGACCTAATTTAATTCCCCATTCTGTATATTCTTCCCAACTCCAAGCAACTCCTACATCTAAATTTACATTCTGCAAAAATGAATAACCCATCCGAGATAAATATTGTTCACCAGCTCTAGTTATTATCGGTAAATTTGACCATAAAGCTTCTAAATTATGAGTACCACCATTATAAGGATAAGAATCTAACAAAACATCAGTTACCTGATAAATTGCTCGATGTTCTTCTTCTGTTTTAGTTTGCCCTAAAAACATAATTCGATTAAAGTCTACACCTAAATTTTCAGATTCTTGAAGATAACTTTGATAAATTATATCTACGTCTCCCTGACCTTTCCGAATTAATATACTTTTTGGGGTATGTTGCAAAATTTTCAGTTGAGCACTTACCATTTCTGGGTTAGTTTTTCGCCCGGGTGCTACACACAAATAAACCATTTGATCTGAATCAATTCCGAGACTATTTCTAGTTGAATTTCTATCAATAGGACGACTCTCAAACCCACCCACAGCTACAGATGTTTCTGGTAATCTCACTAACTTTTCTAAATAATATTTTTCTCTTCCTTGAGGATGGGTATGCCAGTCACATAAAAAGTAATGACTTTCAGAAATATAGGGGGCATCAAAACCTAACCAAGACACACAAACTGGCGCAGGTTTTTCATAGAGAATATGAACATTTATTGGCAATGTAGTTGAATCTAAATCAACAACTATATCTAAATTATCCTCTAATATTTGTTCAACGATTTCTGTATAAGATGGAAACCCATTAGGATACTTTTTTGGCCAGTAGGTTTGAACAGACATTTGTTCAAATCTTTGAGTAACATCGTCCCTCTTCAACGGACCTGTAATATAGAGATGAACATCTGGTGTAATCTGAGATAATTCTCTGATTAAAGCTTCACTACACCAACCTACAGAATGACGGCGAAAATGTTTGGACAGGAATCCTATTTTTAATGATCGGGAACTGGAAGTATAACTTTTAGTGGTGTGATAAATTTTAGGTCGATTTTGATAATATTGCTGGGCGATTAACTTATAAAAATTTGCATTTCCCTCTAAGTCATCCCGGAGATGATAAACGGCAAACAAGAAAATTTCATAAAGTAGCTTTATTTCTAGTTCGCTACAATTTTTATAACTCTGATAACAGATTTTTTCTACTTCTAAAAGTTTGGAATTTGCTGCATCACTTACTCCAGATTGAAAGTAGGAAAATAAAAAGGCAGTTCCCGAAAGAATAGGAGCTATTTCTCCACAAGAATTACAGAAGTCATCGGCAGCTTTTCTTGCTTCAGCAAGTTTAGTTGTATGACTAAGTAAATCACATAATTGTTGATGAGCTTCAACAAATTTTGGTTTGAGTTCAATTGCTTTTTTAAATAAAGCGATCGCCTCTTCCATTTTTTCTTGTTTAATAATATGTCCGATGCGAGAGTAAATTTCTGCCCAGTTGGGTTTAAGCTCTAATGCTTTATAATATTTTTCTAGTGCTGATTCTAATAATCCTTGATTAGAAAATACTGTTCCTAAATTTGCATAAGCATCATAGGAGTTAGGGTTATATTTGATTGCTTCCTGATAATGAAATATTGCTTGTTCATAGTCACCTTTCAGCAATAAGTTATTAGCTAGCTTTTCATGTAAATGTTTTAAGTCTGAATTAATATTTAGTGCTTTTTGATAATACTTAGCTGCTGCCTCTTTATCCCCTTGTTTACCTAAAATATTAGCTAGATTGCTATAAGCTTCAGTATAGTCTGGCTTGAGATTAATTGCTCTTTTATAACTCTTAATTGCATCATTAATTCTACTTAGTTTAACAAGGGTATTCCCTAACTTAAAGTGAAAGTCTGCCTCTACTATATCTGGTTGAATTTCTAATGCTTTTTCCCAAGCATTAAGAGCTTCATCAACCTTGCCTAAATATTGATATAGTTTGCCAAGATTCCAATAAATACCAGCCAAACCAGGTTTTAAGTCAATAGCCTTTTGATAATGAAATAGCGCTTGTTTATATTGACCTAACTGTAAATATACACTACCAATATTTCCCTGAACTTCAGCTACCTCTGGGTCAATTTTTAACCCCTGACTATAAGCATTTAAAGCAGCTTCTAAATTATTTTGTTGGTAAAAAGCATTTCCTAAAATTACATAACATGGAGAATAATCTGGTTGAATTTTTAAAGCTTGTTTGCAGGAGGCGATCGCTGATGCTAAGTTTCCTTCTTTCAAGGCAATATTAGCTTGATTTATATAAGCTTCTGCTGCTGGAAACTTTAATATTTTTTCGGTCAACTCTGACTCTGGTTCTTGATATCCAAAAGTCGTAAATTGACCTATTTTTTCAAAATTTTCTTCTACTTGATCTGGGTAAGGCAATGTATCAGAAGTATTCTCGAAAGTATCTACTTTTTTTTTTGCTCTAAAATCAAATTGAAAGTAGGAGGTTGAATTTCATGTTCCTCATCAGAAAGAAAAATTTCTCCATTTTGTTCTCCTATAATTTTTTTATTTTCTATGAAATTATTTGCTTTTTCTTTAACTAATGAATCAATATATTCCCTAATATTATTCTTATTATCCGATGCTAATTTTTGCCATTTAGTGAATAATTCTTCCAATTCATTCTCAGTAGTTTCAGGTTTGATTAATTTATATAATTTGATAAAAGCTTCCCGATAATTGGGTTGAATAGATAAAGATTTTTGATAATAATCAAAAGCTGATTCAAGATTTGTAAACAGAGCATATACTTCTGCTAACTTGAAGTAAGCTTTAGGATATTCTGGTTCGATTTGCAGCAACTTTTGATAACAATAAACTGCCTGATCAAATTCTCCTATCTGACAAAATACATTTCCTAACATCAATTGCACAGATGCTAAATCTGAATTAATCTCTAAGGCCTTTTGATAATTTAAAATAGCTAAATCAAACTTCCTCTGTTTATAATAAACAGTGCCAATATTAGCATATACTTGTGCAAAATTCGGTTCAATCTTTAACGCCTGATGATAAGTATTAATGGCCTGTTCAAATAAATTATGACTTTGAAAAATATTCCCTAAAGTCAAATAAGTAGAAGCAAAATGTGGTTGAATTTTAACTGCTTTTTTGCAAGATGAAATAGCTGCATCAATATTTCCTTGCATCGAGTATACTTCAGCTAGCTTCTTGTAAGCTTCCACATAATCCGGTTTAATGTTCAAAGCCTTTTGATAAGCAATCATCGCTGTATTAAGTTGTCCAGAATCTTTCAATTGATTGGCTGTGTTGAAATAATTTTCAGCTAACATTTTCTTTACAAACCCTGATAGCGTTAAAGTGAGATAATACTTGTAATTTTATTATATTTCACACAAGGAGTACAGACAATGTTAACAGAACAAGACCTAACTATATTAATGAAACAGCAAGTTGGCAAAGCTGCTGCTGACCTAGTAAAACCAGGAATGATAGTGGGGTTAGGCACGGGGTCAACCACTGCTTACATGATTCAATTTCTAGGGGAACGTCTCCAAAGTAGTGAACTCAAAGAGATTAAAGGTATCCCTACCTCTTTCCAATCAACCGTATTAGCTAAAAGGCATGGTGTACCATTAACAACTCTCGATGAAGTTGACCAGATAGATATTGCCATTGACGGCGCTGATGAAGTTGACCCACAAAAAAATCTGATTAAGGGTGGTGGAGCAGCTCATACTCGTGAGGTGCGACTCGTTGGCCACTAAACCAGGAAACTGGATATAAATGGCCGTTCCAAGTCAATACATGAGGATAACCTCGACTTGTGAATAACTCTTATATCCTTCGTGGTGAAATTCCACCGCCCCGTTGTCTGGGTAGAAAGCATAGGCCACGGAGTAGCGACTGAACATCAATCTCCGAAGCTGGCTTAAAAGCGGGAAAATACCAGTTACCGAGGAACGATACCGCAAGCAAAGGCTGACAAGTGGACGAACAGGAAGTAATCAAACTCTCGTAATAGGAAACCATCCCCAAGGTAGCTATGGGATGTAGGACGAAAGTCAGGGGGTCAATGGACAATCTTATTTTGCGGAGATTGTCAGCAACCATAACGAACCCTCCGGGAGATTTTGCCCCACTAAATCAGTCGTAATAAAGGAATAAGGGAACGAGGAAACCTCTCTAAGACACCTAAGAATATAGGTCGAAATCTTAGGAAGCCATTCAAGGTCAACCTGCGCAAAGGACGCAGGTCTTAGGGAGAGTAGGATTGGGTAAAAAGCTTTCGAGCTGACGTACCCACTGTTAGACGTAATGTAAGGTAATAATTAGCGATGAATAAAGCTAAAACACTAAAAAGGAAACTGGGAAATCCAAAACCCTTTTTAAGGGTGGCATGGGACACAGACGATATACCGGACTCTGTATGTATCAATCCAAATATTAAATGGAAAGATATTAATTGGAAGAAGGTAGAAAAGTATGTATTTAAGTTGCAAAAGTTAATTTACAGAGCATCCAGCCGTGGCGAAATCCGCAAGATGCGCAAGTACCAAAAACTTCTGATCAAAAGTTACTACGCAAGGTTGTTAGCTGTTAGGCGCGTGACCCAAGATAACCAGGGTAAGAAAACTGCGGGTGTAGATGGTATTAAAAATCTACTGCCAATGCAGAGACTGAACCTAGTTGACTTATTAAATTCACCCTACCTCAAGGCAAGTCCGACCCGCAGAGTATGGAGACCAAAACCAGGGAGAGATGAAAAACCCCCGTTAGGCATTCCAACGATGTATGACAGGGTGCTACAAGCCTTAGTCAAGTTGGGTATGGAACCAGAATGGGAGGCACGTTTTGAGCCTAATAGCTATGGTTTTAGACCAGGACGGTCAACGCATGATGCCATAGAGGCCATCCATATAAGCGTCAACCATAAACCAAAATATGTACTTGATGCTGACATATCCAAATGTTTTGACCGAATTAACCATGATGGGTTGCTGAGAAAAATGGGTCATACACCGTACAGGCGATTAATTAAGCAATGGTTAAAAGCCGGGGTATTTGACAATAAACAATTCTCAAACACTGTGGAAGAAACACCACAGGGAGAGGTAATATCACCCTTACTAGCAAACATCGCCTTACATGGTATGGAAAAATGCTTAACTCAATTTGCTGAATCCTTACCAGGAAAAAAGCGAGACAATAAAACAGCATTATCCTTAATACGCTATGCTGATGACTTTGTTATCCTACATAAAGACATCAAGGTAGTACTACAAGCAAAAGCTGTGATACAGGAATGGTTAAGTCAGATAGGGTTAGAACTAAAACCAGAAAAAACCAAAATTGCCCATACCTTGGAAGAATATGAAGGAAATCAACCCGGATTCGACTTCTTAGGATTTACAATTAGGCAATTCAAGGCTAAGTCAACCGAACAAGGATTTAAAACGCTGATTAAACCATCCTCTAAGAGTATAAAAACTCACTATCGGAAACTGGCGGATACATGCGACAAGCTTAAAAACGCTGCCACTAAAGCTTTAATAGCTAAATTAAATCCGGTAATTAGGGGATGGGCTAACTACTTCTCAACTGTGGTCAGTAAAGAAATATTCAGTAAAATGAATATGCTTTTAGTGAAAAGGCTATGGAGATGGGCAAGTAGAAGGCATCCAAATAAGCCTGCTAAATGGGTCAAAGATAAGTATTTCCCTCGCTGCAAAGAAACTAGAAATTGGGTACTTAATGACGGCGAGTATGTACTTGATCTGCACTCAGATGTCTCTATTATTAGACACATAAAAGTGAAAGGTATTAAATCCCCTTATGATGGCGATTGGACTTATTGGAGTAGCAGAATCGGTAAACATCCAGGCGTAAGGAAAGAAGTCACAACGTTGTTACAACGGCAACAGAATAAATGCGCATTTTGTGGGCTAACTTTCAGACCAACTGACCTAAGGTCAGTTGACCATATAGAACCAAGGTCTAAAGGTGGTGACAACACATACAAGAATAAACAACTGTTGCACCGACATTGCCACGACACTAAAACCGCGTTAGATAATAAAACATATCCAAAATCGAAGTTACAGGCTTTACCTGAAGGATATTTATGGGTTGACGATATGTTGCTTCTAAGGTAAGGATGTACCTATGAAAAAGGACGTTTAGGAGAGGAGCCGTGTGAGGCGAAAGTCTCACGCACGGTTTTGAAGACGAGTCGGATCAGGTAACTTATCTGGCTTAGTTTAACAAAATTGTGGACTGTTTAGCAGAACAGTTTATTGTGGTGGTAGATAGTTCTAAATTAGTGAAGAAATTAGGTTCTACCTTTTTATTACCGGTTGAAGTTATACCCATGGCAATGAATCCTGTGATTCGAGCCATCAAAAAACTGGGTGGTCAACCAGAAGTCAGAATGGGAGTCAAGAAGGCCGGACCCGTAGTAACCGATCAAGGTAATTTGGTTATTGATGTTCAATTTGATTCTATTGATAACCCTGGGGAGCTAGAAAAAAGTTTAAACAATATTCCTGGCGTTTTGGAAAATGGTTTATTTGTAGGGGTTGCGGATGTAATTTTAGTAGGAGAAATTCAGGACGGACAACCAATAGTTAGGGAAATTTCTTAACAATAAATATTAAGCCAGACTCCCGCCTGGCCAAGAACTAAAATTTATTTTTGGATAAATGGTCGTAAGTTAAGCGACGTTAAATAATGGACAGTGAGACGCCACAGTGCGGATTAGAGTAGGCGTAATGCCACCAAACTGTTAAAACATTGCGTCCTGTTGTTTCACAACAAGACAATGCCGGCAACAGCCATCCCTTTAACTGGTGATGCTATACAGATTCAAGGTGCATAGCTTTGAAGAGGTTAAATGTTGCACATCCTAGTATTGATACATATAAAACCCTGTTTCATGTAGAAACAGGGTTTTAATTGAAATAATGAACCTGAGGAACAATTACTATTCCCTGAATTTGATATTTAAGAAAACTGATTCATTCTAGTAATTGCTTTTCTGCTTCCAGGATTTTAACTAAATCTTGATTTCCTTTGGCTCTAGCTGCTTCTAGGCGATGAGCCAATTTTTTTTCTATATTAGCTTTATGAATTTCATCCAACTTCACTAAGCTTTTTGGTGTATTTTTGTTCATCATGGACATTTTTTTCTGGTTTTTGCTGTATGGCTGACATTCTTAATTTAGCATAACTAGCAAACATCAACCAGTTTTAGTTGTTCAAAGCTCATAATTTTTATAGTTGTTTAATAAACTAGACAGTGGGAAGTTATGGGAATAACTATTGCTAGCTAAGGCTTTCAGCAAGCCCAAGAGATTAAACTATCTCCAAAGAACTGTAGTTGCTGTAAAGCTTGTTCAGTAATACTTTCAGCTCAGTTTACAAATCGTTTTTTAGAAGAACTTTGTACTCTCCAGTAATAAAATAGACAGATTTTTTTCATATTCTAAGATTTATTCTAGCTGCGGTCATGTAATAGATATGACATTAACTGGACTTTGAGATTTTTCACACCGAAAATGCTTCCCAACCCAGTATTAGCAAGAGAAATACCTGAAATAACTAAAAATAGCTAAAACCTAGGTATATTAAAAAAAACGGTTAATTCATACCAAATCCGCCGGGTATAAAAGCAGGTTTGTTCCATCACCCAATCCTTTATTCAGCAATGGTTGTAACTGTTAAAAATACCCTTTCACACAAGCCAGATTTAGTATCAAGGTCAAAACATTACTGTATAAGGTATTGACCTTATTTTCAACTTATTTTTACTAAAAGTCCATTTAATACTTTTAAAATTGCCCAAAATGTGATACAAGTAGACGGCGTATGATATGCAAATATAAATTTAAAAGATTCGGTAGTACAAGACTCGTAAATGCCTGTAGAGTTTCTGCTGCCGATAGCAAACGTAGAAACAGGAAGTCAACATTGAAATGTTACTGATTATGAAGTTTTATATCAGTTTTATAAAGCAGTTAAGACATAATAGGACTTACGCACCTGCATGCTTATTTGATAGGATATATCCTTATTTTTCAGGATAGACATCTAGGAAAAAACCTGGTTTCTAGTTTTGCTTGCCTAAGTCCTGACATAGATATTCCCACATCATTTTCCAGTCAAGAAAAATTCTGAGAAACTCCAGACCAGATTCAATAGCTTTTCTCCAAAAAATAAATTTAGCCAGGGACTGATTAATAATGATTAGCTAATAAAAAAAACCAAAAAAATATCTAGATACACTCTACAATCCTCTACTGTAAAGGATTATGAATCAGGCAAAATTCTTAATTACATAAAAAATTTCAAATTATTTAACATGATAGATTTATCTACCATTGCAGCTCAACTTAATGCAGGCACTATTCTTCCAGAAGGAATAGTTGTTATTACCCTGTTGCTAGTTCTCGTCGGAGACCTAATAGTGGGGCGTAGTTCTACTAAGTGGACTCCTTATGCAGCTATTGTTGGTCTTCTCGGAGCAATTGTAGCCTTATATACTCAATGGGATAGTACAAATACTATCGGTTTCTTCGGAGGCTTTAATGCTGATGCGCTAAGTATAGTATTTAGAGGCATTATTGCTATGTCAGCGATTATTACTATATTAATGTCAGTGGCATATATAGAACAAACTGGAACTCCACTAGGAGAATTTATCTGTATTTTACTAACTGCTACCTTGGGAGCAATGTTCCTATCTGGAGCAGATGAGTTGGTAATGATTTTTGTTTCTCTGGAAACTCTTAGTATATCCTCTTATTTATTAACTGGTTATACAAAACGTGACTCTCGTTCCAATGAAGCAGCATTAAAATATTTACTTATAGGAGCTGCTAGTTCCGCTGTTTTTCTCTATGGTATTTCCTTGCTTTATGGTTTATCTGGTGGAGAAACTCAGTTAACAGCAATCGCCTCTAGTATGGTGAATAGTAGTAGTAATAGTATTTCCCTAGCCCTAGTCATTGCCTTAGTATTTGCCATTGCAGGTATTTCTTTCAAAATTTCTGCTGTTCCTTTTCACCAATGGACTCCAGATGTTTACGAAGGCTCTCCTACTCCAGTTGTGGCCTTTCTTTCAGTAGGTTCTAAAGCGGCGGGTTTTGCTCTAGCTATTCGTCTGTTAGTAACAGCTTTCCCGTTAGTTTCGGAACAGTGGCATTTTATCTTTACCGCCCTAGCTGTTCTAAGTATGGTATTGGGTAATGTAGTTGCTCTTGCCCAAACCAGTATGAAACGTCTCCTTGCTTACTCATCTATTGGACAAGCTGGTTTTGTGATGATTGGTCTTTTGGCCAATACAGAAGCAGGTTACGCGAGTATGATATTTTATCTACTGGTTTATTTGTTTATGAACTTGGGTGGTTTTACCTGTGTGATTTTATTTTCTCTGCGTACAGGTACAGACCAAATTAGTGAATATGCAGGGTTATACCAAAAAGATCCACTGTTAACACTGGGGTTAAGTCTTTGTTTATTATCTTTAGGAGGTATACCGCCACTTGCAGGTTTCTTTGGTAAAATTTATCTGTTTTGGGTAGGCTGGCAAGCCGGGTTATATTGGTTAGTTTTGTTAGGATTAATTACCAGTGTAGTTTCTATTTACTACTACATTCGTGTGGTCAAAATGATGGTAGTAAAAGAACCACAAGAAATGTCGGATGTTATCAAAAATTATCCTCCTATTCGCTGGAACCTTTCTGGTCTACGCCCTTTACAAGTAGCATTAATTTTGTCAGTTCTGGCAACATCTTTAGCTGGAATTTTATCTAATCCTTTGTTTACTTTAGCTAATAATTCTATTGCTAAAACTCCCATGTTAAATTCGGCTTTAATTCAAAATGTTGAAACTAATTCAGTGGCAAGTAAACTAGATTTTTATTGGTCGTCAAAGAATTAGTTTTAGTTGTTTTAGTTAAGTCAGTTAACCATGATAAATGTTCGACTAAATTAAGTCGAGCATTGTTTATCAGGTAGATCAAAAAAAGGGAGTAGGTGAGTAGGGAAAACCCTTGCTATTAATTTAATTTTCCTCTATAGCATCTACTAACTGAAAGTTTATAAATAGGGCTTGCTGATTAAATATTAAAGCATTGATACATAAAGGTTTCAGCATTTTTAGGAGGGAAAAAATGTTTAGTTTTCACTCCTGAGAGCTCAAAAAGTCAGTATTTTGGGCGCTCCCTAGGCATAAAAATCAAGGTACAAATATATCCGACTACCTCCTCTATCAATTTCCCTTTCTTCTGTAGGGACGTTGCATAACAAAAATGCGTTTCATGTCCCGTAGGGAAATGTCCCTACATCTCCTCCTGGAAGATATTAGGGGTGGGTCCCCTACTCCTGAAAAAGATTTTTTCAGCAAGCCCTAAATAGACTTCTCCAAAAATCAAATCAATTATTATCTATTATTATAAAAGTCAAAGTCAAGTTTAGTAGGGTGGGAAATTGCGCTTACTACAAACTACGGTTTAACTGTTAGATATTGCGTTGCGCCGTAACGCACCATTGAGTAGTAAGTCTAGTAGTGGACCGTTTCATCTTCAATGTTGCAATAGCAAATTTTTAAGGTTGACGTGCCACTACTGGAGTGACATACTAATTTTTATCCCTTCCTTTCATACCAATTACCATAAACTTTACTATACTTAGATTTTCTATTTCTAAATATTATTTGTTGGAGCAAATATTAGATAGAATAGTAACTGCGGTGATCAAGGAATGTTATTTTTGCAATGTTTTAAGTATAACAAGACTTTTGAGAATTGGTATAAGTTTTCCCAGTTTATTTTCCATAATGCCTTGATGCTGCTAAAGCACTATTTTCCCTCAAACAGTCCACTATCCTACTCAATTTATAACACTCTGGGGAAACTCAAATTTTAAAGCAGATAAAACTGGACAAGGTTTTTGCGACTGTAAATTTTCCGATTTATTCCAAGTAAAAGGAGCTAACTTTGCCGCAGACATCCACAACAAACTTTTGGCCCTAGTCATTGCCACATATAATAACCGAAATTCTTCAGCCATTTTTAAATATCCTGCTTGTTCCCAAGCTTCAGAAATATCTGGTAAATCTTCCCCTTGCAAACTTGCGCGAATTTGTGCCCTTGCCACTTCAGCTAAGTCAAAATCTCCCAAAAAAGTCGCTTGGGGTAACACTCGTAAATCACCAGGAATTACATTTTCATGCAAAAAAGGTAAAAATACAAAATCCCAATCTAAACCCTTAGACTTGTGCATAGTAATAATAGTAAGTTGTTGAGGACGGGTATAATGTGTCTCTGAATTTCCCTCCACTTCTACAGATTCAAATCTCTCAGAACTCACAATTTCACTTAACACTTCTAAGATGGCATTCATCGAACTATTGCCAGCAGTTTGTTTAACAACTCTTTCTGCTAATTTATCTACAGTTGCTAAATCTGACTGTTGATATTTTAATGCTGAAGCTAGAAAAGAAATTAACTGATATAAAGGTAATTCAGATTTTGCTCTGAGTAAACTACGACAAAAATCACGACATTCACGCACCTTTTCTGATTGATATGGATCGAGAGGACCTGGATAAAGAAATTGTTCTAATTGAGAGGCAAAAGAATTATAATCTTGCTGAGGAATTAACTGGCGATCGCCTAAAACTTTCAAGGCAGACTTTAAATAATCTGGAGAATGAGGGCGGTCAATAAATTGCATTAATGCTAATATTTCTGCCGGAATTTGAGAATGACGTGCCCCTTGAGAAACATCATATATTTTAATACCATATTTTCCCAAATCAAGATCAATTCCATATTTTCCAGGATTACTAAAAGTGTCTGCAATAAATTTGCCTTGTTTATTTTCCCTTACTAATACAGCAAATTTACCTCCTGGATTTTCTTTAAACAAACTAATTATGCGTTTACCAATCAACTCAAGTGTTTGATAAATATCCCTAGGTTCATATATTTCTAAACCATTACCAGTAGCTAAAGGATTATAATTATTTTCTGATTCTTTCACTTCTAGAGAATGAATATTTTGGTTTCGAAATGGTTTTTCTCTTCCTGCTAATTTTGAATTATTTACCCATTTCAAGACAAAATTAGCTGCATCTATAATAATTTGACAACTGCGGCCTGCTTGTTCCATCGCTACCAATTTTTCTAACTGTTCACAGTCTTCACAAAATCGCCGAAAATCTATTGGTTCTGCTGGGGTAAACGTAGAATTAATTGCTTGATTTGGGTCTCCCACACGCATCAAATTTAGATGACTTAATTTTGATAATCTTTGCTCTTGGGCAATAAATTTAAAATCAAAATTACTATCATTATTTTCACTGGATGTAGCGAGTATTTCTAATAATTTAGTTTGCAAAGGTGTAGAATCTTGAGCTTCATCTTCAAACACAGCAAAGACTTGATTTTGCCACATTTTTCTAGCACTTTCATTTTGCAAGACTCGTAAAGCTGCTAAAATCATTTCATCGTAGTCAATTAATTGACGCTCCTTCAATATTTTCTGATATATTTTATATAAATTAGCAGCAATATTCAAAACTTGATAATTATCATTTGTTTGGTATCGTAGTTGCCATAAATCTTCAGGTTTCAGACCAGAACTTTTTGCCTGTTGAATTGCTTTCCAAGCTAATTGAGGTAATATTTCAGTGCGTAAAACTGACTGCCTTCTTAAACGTTCCGTTTCTTCTCCGTCAAATTGACATCCTTCAATTAAAAGTTGATAATGTCTCGGGTTATTGCCAATCCAATTTTCTACACAAGTGCGAGTTATTTTATTACTAGGAGTAGGCAGAATTAAATTATAATTTTCTAAATCTAACTCAGATAATTCAGGATGACGTAGAGCAATACTTAAAGCTAAACCGTGTAAAGTATGAACAACAAAACTTCCTTCAGGTAAAGATAATTGCTTTAAAAATTCGCGAATTTTTATTCTAATATTAGTAGCTGCCGAACGGGTCAAAGTAACAACAATTAATTGATGGTGACTATGTAATTGATAGCGAGCGATCGCTAAAACTGCTGCTATTGCCATACCATGAGATTTTCCTGCTCCAGGAACTGCCGATACTGCCAAAGGCCCCCCTTGCCAGTCAGCCATTTGTTGTTGCCCTGCTCGTAAAGAGGAACAAATTTTTTGAATTTCTTGTTTTCTGAAAGCTTTTATAGATAGGGTATTTTCTGTATCTGTAACACTCATTTTAATATCAACAGATGAAGGGGTAAAATTATCGTTAAAATTGTCAGTCACCTTGTTCTTAATTAAAATTTAGCAATAATGTTTATTTTTTCCTAATTCAATATATTTTAGCTACAGGAAAACGAAGGTAAAAAGTTGTACCTTTGCCTAGAGTTGATTCAAAAAAAATCTCTCCTCTGTGGGCATTAACAATTGTTTTTACAATAGCAGTTCCTAATCCTATACCACCCTGTTTGCCATAACTTACAAAAGCTTCAAATAAATTATTCTTAATTTCTTCAGGAATACCAGCTCCATTATCCGAAAATATAATTTCCACCCATTTATCTTTTCTCTTAGCTTTAACTTCTATCCTGCCTTCATTTTGATTAAGAGCTTCTAGAGAATTAGCTAATAAATTTTGTAGGGCGCGGTTAATTTTGTTTTCATCAGCATTTATAATCAAATCCTCTTCAACATCAACTATCAACTCTACAAAAGTAGAGTCAGTATAAACCTGGTTTAATTTTTTAAAGTTTTGTAATACCTTGGCCATGTCAACTTTCTGAGAGTATAATTTTGTATTTCCCTGAGAAAAAGCAAGCACTTCTTCTGCCATATTTAACATTCTCTGAACTTGCATAGAAATTAAATCACACCACTCTTGACTTTCCTGATCTGGATGTAGTTCTTTTAATATGGAACTTGATAATTGAATACCAGTAAAAGGGCTTCTAAAATCATGAATAATAGTGTTGACCATCTCTCCAATTAAAGTCATTTTTTCTTTATAAGCTAATTGATTAACATATTCAGTTGTTACGTTGCGCAGCCATTGAGGTACAATACTTAATATTTTTAAAACAACATCTCCTTTTGTATCAGCTAATATATCGATTAAATGGTTATAGTAAATTTTAGCTAAAGTTGTTTCCTTAAATGCAACTACCCTAGCACTCCTTGGCTGTTTATCTATAATTCCCAATTCCCCAAAAAAACTATTTGACCCAATCGATGTAATCACAACATAATTATTACCTTCACCGCTTTTTTTGCTAACTTTAACTTGACCTTCTAGAACTAAGAATATAGCATCTGACTCATCACCTTCTTCAAAAACAATATCTTGCAAATTAAATTTTTTAATAATAGCAACCTTTGAAATCTGTGCAGCTTGCTCTGGCTCAAAATAGCGAATAAATACATGTTCTTCTAGTTTCATTTGTCCTGGGATATACTGTATTTTTAGGTTTGGTATAATTATTGATATATACATTAATCTACAATCAAAAATTTCTAGTGTCAAAATTGTAAGTTTTATAACACAGCAAGATTTTAAGTCTAGTAATTGAAGATTAAGCTAGTATAAATATCAATTAAACTCTGGAAAATTATTGATATTTAAGTACAGCATAGAGATTATAACAATTTCATTAATATTTGCTACAAATAGTTATGCTGTTTTTCCGAGTCATTAGTCATTTAAACACTATCTATAGCAGTGCACCCTAGGGCATTCACATATTATTTATACACTTATTTCGATACTGCACTGTGAGCTATAAGTTACAAATACCTGAGGGTGCAGCGCTATACATTTTCTGTTTATTCAAAAGTATATTTTATATGATATTTTAATTACCCTTATTTTCGTAACATTTTTATCGTTTGTATTATATACTCATATAATAGTTTCTGAAGTAATGAGGTACATATATTTAACGGTTTTAAGGAGTATAGAGTAGGGAATATGAGGAGCAGGACAGACAACAAGTAAAAAAGTACTTAGTTTTTAAATTATACCATATTAGTTGGAAGCCTGCTATATATTCTGTACTTAGTAGTATATAGCAGTTCTTATTATCTAGATATGAGAATTAGGAAATAAATTAAGGGGAAATGTGGAATAGTGACAAGAAATTCATGATTTTTGATTTATACTTTTACTTTGGAAGTTTTACCGAAAAATTTGGTTTAAAGCCTCGCCCTTCCAGGGCGACTTTTGAGTTATTGTTTTTTCAATATATATTTTATTAATTAATTAGTCGCGGGTGGGGGTCTAAAACAAATAACGGATTAGAATTAATCAGCAAGCCCAAATTATGTTATAAAATAGTCAAGGGAAATATTAATAGTGAAGTAGTGATTAAGTAGGTAGGCATGAAAAAGCTTCCCTATCTTAAGATTTGTATACTAACTCCCAACTCCTCTAAGAGGTTAAATTCCTATCCTCTTGCTCTCTGTATCCCTTCTTAAACTTCTGCTTAATTAGGTAGAAAGATTGTATTATCTAGGCAAAACTACTTTATAAGTTAGAAAAAATGTATTATTCAATACACTTTGTCTCTAACAAAAGCCTCTCAAATACTTGGATATTTTGTCAAGTTTTATGTTAAGTAAAGATGTTTATAAAACATAGGTGCTTTGAGGCAGGGGCAGATGTCAACAAGCAATATTAATGAGTGATAAAAGGTATACCGAAGTTTACAAATTGTTTTAATTGTGTTAATATAAAGATTAACCTGATTGTGGCTTGAACAACAATAATCAGGGGAATCAACCCGGTTTCTTTGGTTTTTGTAAGTCCTGACCTTGATAGAAGTAGTGAGGTTAATTACTATATACTTTATACCTTAAGGCTCAGAAGACCTCCTAAAATACTTAATTAGTTTAAGATGTAGGAAAATTTTGAATTATAAATTATCGTAAGTTTTTGGGTAGAAAATAAGTTCTGGATGGATGATAGATATAGCAAGTATGTCGAAACAATAGGGTGAATCCAAAGTAGATATTGTTCAGCTTTTGGATGAGCAATACATTAAAAATAAAAAGCAGTTAACCAAGAGAACAGATATTGTTCAGCTTTTGGATGAGCAATACATCAAAAATAAAAAGCAGTTAACCAAGAGAACAAACTTGGCAATTGTCAAATGTAAAGACAAATAATACAAATAATTAGAAAAAAAATACAAAAAATTGCCACAATGATATATAATAAAACTATACTACTAGCTAGCTGAAATTGCTTTATGTTTGAAGCTCTTGCTGACCGCTTAGAAGTCACCTGGAAAAAGCTAAGGGGTCAAGACAAAATCACAGACTCCAATATCCAAGCAGCTTTGGGAGAAGTACGTCGAGCCCTATTACAAGCAGATGTAAATTTACAAGTTGTCAAAGACTTTATAACTGAAGTTAGTATCAAGGCAAAAGGAGCAAATGTATTAACAGGAGTAAGGCCAGACCAACAGTTCATCAAAATAGTCCATGATGAGCTAGTGGAGGTAATGGGAGAAACTAACGCTCCCTTAGTAAAAGCTGACCAACCGCCAACTATTGTCCTAATGGCAGGTTTACAGGGAACAGGGAAAACTACAGCCTCAGCTAAGTTAGCCCTACATTTAAGGAAGCAGAATCGGAGTGCTTTGCTAGTAGCCACTGATATATATAGGCCTGCTGCTATTGACCAATTAGTTACCCTAGGTAAACAGATAGATGTATCCGTATTTGAATTAGGTACAGGTATAGGGCCTATAGAAATCGCTCAAAAAGGGGTCGAAAAGGCTAAGGCAGATGGTATAGATACAGTTATTATAGATACAGCAGGTCGGCTACAGATAGACCAAGATATGATGGCCGAACTTGCTGCAATTAAAGCAGTAGTTCAGCCCCAGGAAACCTTGCTCGTAGTAGACGCAATGACAGGTCAAGAGGCTGCAACATTGACTCGTACCTTCAATGATCAAATTGGGATAACAGGGTCAATCCTAACTAAAATGGACGGGGATACAAGAGGAGGGGCAGCTTTATCAGTTCGTCGAATTTCTGGTAAACCGATAAAATTTGTAGGGGTGGGAGAAAAAGTAGAAGCCCTGCAACCCTTCTATCCAGAAAGGATGGCTTCTCGGATTTTGGGGATGGGAGATGTACTTACCCTGGTAGAAAAAGCTCAGGAAGAGTTTGAAATAGTTGATGCTGAAAAAATTCAAGAGAAAATCCTCTCAGCTAAGTTTGACTTTACTGACTTTCTAAAGCAAACGCGACTGATGAAGAATATGGGTTCTCTGGGAGGAATTATGAAATTAATTCCAGGAATGAATAAAATAAGCGATGATCAGTTGCAACAGGGAGAAACTCAGTTAAAACGGTGTGAGTCTATGATTAATTCTATGACGCACCAAGAGCGCCAAAATCCAGAAATTTTAGCTAAATCTCCTTCCCGAAGACGACGTATTGCTGGTGGTTCAGGTTATGCTGAGAAAGATGTTAGTAAACTGGTGAGTGACTTCCAAAGAATGCGATCGCTGATGCAGAAAATGGGCCAAGGCGAAATGTCTGGGACGGGGATGCCTGGTATGCCTGGTATGGGAATGCCTGGCATGTTAGGGGGTAAAGCACCTCCAGGTTGGCGTAATCAACAAGATATGGGTAGTGGTAAGAAGAAAAAGAAGCAGAAAAAGAAAAAGGGCTTCGGGCAGCTTTAAAAGAGGAGCAAAAAAAAGAAGCTGAAATCTTACCCAAATATGATTAAACATATCTTTATTCAAAATTTCTCATGGTAGATATCAAGAATCATTTGATGTAAACCCTGCCCTGCCCAGTGAGGTCTGATCAAATCAAAAGATGAAGTTACAGAAACTTTAAATATACCATTAAATATGAGAACCTTTTTTGATTGGCTAAAAGTCTGGTTAGTTTAAAGACCGTGTATGATATGCAAGTTAGGAACGTAAATTAAATAAGACCGGAAATTTGTAGTTTGTGCCTGGGAAATCTCTTGAGCGTAATTAATTTTCTCCGGCTTGATTTTGTTCTCATTCCTGATAGAGAGTGAGAGATGCAAAGAGCTTGATCGTTGATGCTTGTGGAGGTTGTGCTGCCCACAGTGACCCTAGAAGCAGGAAGTAAACATTAAAATATCACTAATTGTGACATTTTATATCAGTTTTATGAAGTAGTTGGTAAAAAATTATTGAAATGTTGTCTAGATTACCATGAAATAATAGCTTATAATTCCAAACAGGAGTAAAATAACTCGAAATGATAAAACTGCGATTAAAGCGATATGGAAAAAAACGGGAAACTAGCTACCGGATAGTAGCAATGAATAGTGATGCCCGTCGTGATGGCCGTCCATTAGAAGAACTCGGCTTTTATAATCCTAGAACTGATGAAACAAGATTAGATGTGCCAGGAATTACAAGACGCCTTGAACAAGGTGCCCAGCCAACAGATACAGTGCGTGACATATTAAAAAAGGCGAATGTCCTTGAATCATCCAGAATCGGAGTTAACACCCAAGCAAACGTATTAGTCTCCCATGCAGAACCTACCGAAGCCATTACCAATGCTGAACCGAGCCAAGCAACTGCCAATACTGAAACCAACGAGGTCAGTGACAGTGAGTCAACTGCAACAGCAACAGCAACAATTAGCGAATCTGAGGAACAACCTTCACTCAGCGAGTCCTAATTATGCTGAAATAGTTAGGTCTTTAATTGAGCCATTTCTAGAGTCACCAAAGTCTTTACGAGTGGACTGTGAAGTTAACCCTCGGCAAGCAAAAGCATGGATTCGCCTAGCTTTTGATGAACCGGAAAAAGGGCGAGTCTATGGTCGTGGAGGACGTAATATCCAAGCAATTCGTACTGTGTTAGCAGCAGTCGCTCAAGCAGCAGGTCAATCTGTACATTTGGAAATATATGAAGACCAGCCAGATATACAACGCTCTTTTTATTCTGATTATCCAAGTAATCGAGAAGAGGGGGTATACAATAGAAGGACTATAACAAGTAGTCGCCTATATGACAGCAGACACAGACTATCTCGTCATCGTGGGACAACTCCAAGTCCAATTAGACACAAAAGAAATGAACATGGAATGACATAAAAATCATAACTAATTTAACCACTAACCTCTATAATAAATAGTGGGGGCATATAAGTTATCAGTACTGATAGCTGAATACTTGACCTGATCAGGAACTTATGAAAACCTTGTGGGAAGCAGGATATCTACTCCTAACCCACAGGAAGCTTTCATTCTCTTAAATACAGATGGGGAGATAGCAGAGCTATTTAATCTCAAATTTGATGATCGCCTAACCTCTTAATTGAAGGCATTTTGAGCTCTCAGGAATTATGCCAAGGTACTAATTATAGTGCAAATATCTGAAATATTTTCAAATATACACTATATATAGAGTTGCTGCGTAAATCCTGATATCTTTTTTTCTTTGAATTAATCTAATATTAGAACAAAATCCCATGATAGCTTATGAGAAAAGGCTTTTATATCTAAAATATCATGTCCGGTTGAATAGGTATAACTAAATTAGGGAGAAGTAGGGGCGAACGGCCGTTTTGCTTGGGCATACTTCGTTAACCCTGGGCGACATGAAACGCCCCTACAGGAGTCAGGAGGGAAGAGGAGGAAGTTTTTTCATCACTAATTATCTGGAAATGATATAACTCACAATTTTGGAGTCGAGAATGAAGAAGTCCTGTCTCTCCTAGGAGGAGAAAAAGGGAGAAAGAGTGTAGTTTATGGCCAATTAAATTACTTAGAGGGAGCTGATTAACTATCAAATTATTGAGAGATAAAGGGTTTAGCCTTTTAGGGCCGCAAAAAATATCAGGTCTTTGGTGGATTTTGCTCAAAAAGTCAGCATCTTGGGCTGAATATGGCATAAAAATCAAGGGACAAATATATCCGACTACCTCCTCTATAAATTCCTATTTTTCCCTACTCCCTATTACCTCAAAAGACTTTTTCAGTAAACCATACTTAAGTTATCAAGAAAATGTATTTTTTAATAGACTTTTTATGATAAAAAACCTCCTCAGTAATTGATTCATAACTTGTATATTTTGTCAATTTTTTTTGTTAAGAAACTAGCTAATACCAACAATTCTAGAATGAGAATAAGACAAAGACAGGGCTTACGCAAAATACAAATCATACACCATTTTTAGGGGTAAACAGCCGTTTTGCAACATGGAACACCCCTAATAGATACAGTGGTTCTGGGTAAGTTCTAAAAGAAATATGTTGGCATGACAGAGATACTGAAAATAGAATTGCCTAGTATTGATAGCGCGATCGCTCTTTCTGGCTATCAGGAAGAAAACATTAAACTTCTGGCAAAGCACACAGGGGCAAATATCGTACTAAGGGGACAAGAATTGTTAATAACTGGCACTGCAACTCAAATCGAGCGATGCCAGAAAATTATATGTTCTTTAGAAAACCTATGGAAACATGGCAAAACTATAACTGGGGTAGAAATTATCACTGCTTGCCATGCTATTGAGACAAATCGTCAAGATGACCTGGAACAACTTCAGCAAGATGTTCTGGCCAAAACTCGTCGTGGACTAGAAATTAGGGCGAAAACTTTTCGCCAAAGAAAATATGTGCAGGCCATTCGCAGTCACGATATGACTTTTTGCGTGGGCCCGGCAGGAACAGGTAAAACTTTTTTAGGTGCGATTATAGCAGTAAAAGCGCTTTTAGACAACCAATATGAACGCCTAATTTTAACTAGACCTGCTGTGGAAGCAGGAGAAAAATTAGGGTTTTTACCAGGAGATTTGCAACAAAAAATCAACCCCTATTTGCGACCTTTGTATGATGCTCTTTATGAATTAATTGACCCAGAAAAAGTAAATACTTTGATGGAAAAGGGAGTAATTGAAGTAGCACCTTTAGCTTATATGAGAGGTCGGACTTTAAATAACTCTTTTGTGATTCTTGATGAAGCTCAAAATACTACTCCTGCTCAGATGAAAATGGTATTAACTCGCTTGGGTTTCCGTTCAAAAATGGTAGTGACAGGAGATATTACTCAAACAGATTTACCCCTAACTCAAAAGTCAGGATTACTTGTTGTGATGAAGATTCTACGGAATGTTGAAGGTATTTCGATGTGTGAACTATCTCAAGGGGATGTGGTAAGACATCCTTTAGTACAGAGAATAGTTGCTGCTTATGAAAACTATGAAAAATAAATATCTATTTATGAATACTAACTTGAAAGATTTTTTAGAAGCTTGTGAACTAATTGGAACTTTACGTTTAATTGTGACAAGTAGTGCTGCAGTATTGGAAGTTAGGGGAAAAATTCAAAAGTTATTTTATGCTGAACTTCCTAAAGGTAAATATGCTAATATGCATACTGATATTTTTGAGTTTCATCTGAATATGGATTGTATTAAACAGGTCAAGTTTGAAACTGGGGAAGCAAAGCGGGGCAATTTTACTACTTATGCAATTCGTTTTTTAGATAGTCAAGGTGAAATTGCTTTGAGTGCATTTTTGCAATGGGGAAAACCAGGAGAGTATGAACCTGGGCAGGTGGCAGCTTGGCAAGGGCTGAAGGAAAAATATGGTGAGGTTTGGGAACCAGCACCAGTGGAAAGTTTAGAATCTTGAGTTAATTTTTTAGGGTTGTATACAACATACAAAAATGATCACCCGTTCTGGGACTTGGCATGTAACGTCCCTATTGTATTATCTACAGGACTTATATCATGTCTGGTAGCATCGTTTGTCTATAATAGAAGAGGAGAAAAATAATTGCCTGGAGCGATATTGCTACGCAACGCTACCGCGATCGCGATTATGCCAAGACACTTAAGTATCCAAGAACATCTAAAGTATAGATGAACTAGAAAGAAACTACCGAGCTACATAAGACCCAATAGAAAGGACCAGATAGTAAATAATTCGGCTTCAGCGCAAAAGGAAAAACAACAAAAGAAGTTTCTTGAGTTACAGGCTATTTTAAAAAAGACTTACAAGCTTAGCTTGTCACCAATGATGCCCTAGGGCCCTGTTTTTTATATCTTAATTTGGTGTGTTTTGTTATTTAAACACCAATCTGGGAAAATGACAAATATTATACAATCAGATTTTGTATCAAATGGTCGTTTAGTGTCAAATTTGAAGGCCCATTTAAGATTAACAACCAAGTACAGGAAACCAGAATAATATTGTCAATCAATGGGACATCGAGTCCCATTGATTGACCGGCCGTCAATTCATCTAAATTTGTAATTAATAGTTTTAGGAAATAGACAATGTCCACATATACAAAATCTCCCACCTCTCCCGACACCTGGGAAATGAGCGATCGCGAACGTAGCAATCTCCAAAAAGTCACCCTCTACGACTCAGTTCAATCTCTCTCGGAAATATGGCCCAAAGCTGCCCAACATTTTGGCGAAATTACTGCGCTCTACGACCCCCATGTTGAACCAGAAGTAAAATTTACCTACAAACAACTTAATCAACAGATTCAAAAGTTTGCTGCTGGTTTACAAGCTTTGGGAGTTGTGCCCACCGAAAATGTAACATCTCTGCCTCCAAGAGTGGCCTTATTTGCTGATAATAGTCCCCGATGGATGATTGCTGACCAAGGTATTATTGCTGCAGGTGGGGCAGATGTAGTTAGAAGTGGCAGTGCAAATATAGAAGAATTGGTTTACATCCTTCAAAATAGTGAAAGTATTAGTTTAGTCTTAGAAAATTTGGCCTTGTTACAAAAATTAAGGGATCGCCTGCAAGACCTACCCATACATATAATTATTATCCTATCTGAGGAAGACCCAAACTCTCAGGAAAGTCTACCCGTGGTCAAATTTTCCCAAGTCATTGCCACAGGAGAAGAACTTCCCCTGAAACCAACTAACCAAAATTTCGAAACTCTGGCTACCCTAATCTACACTTCTGGAACTACAGGTAAACCGAAGGGAGTAATGTTGACCCACGGCAACCTACTGTATCAAATCAACCTCCTTGGCACAGTCATTCAACCAACCCCAGGAGAATGTACTCTGAGTATTCTCCCAACTTGGCATAGTTTTGGACGTACAGGGGAATATTTTTTCCTCTCCCAAGGTTGTACCCAGATTTATACTAATAAACGTTCTCTAAAAAAAGATCTCCAAGAATATCAGCCTCACTACTTGATAAGTGTGCCTAGAATTTGGGAACTAATTTATGAGGGAGTACAAAAGCAACTGCGAGAACAACCAAGGAATAAACAGAAGTTAGTCAAATTTTTCTTTGATGTTAGTCAAAATTATATTCAAGTTCGGCGAGTGAGTCAAGGCTTAGTGTTGCAACTCAATCCCCCCTCTCATTTTGAAAAACTAATGGCGAGGTTGCAAAGTTGGGTATTATGGCCTATTCATGCTTTGGGGGCAAAAATTGTTTACCAGAAAATACGGCAAGCTACTGGGGGCCGCTTAAAATTTGCAGTGAGTGGTGGTGGTTCCCTAGCAATGCACTTAGAAAACTTCTTTGAAACAATTGGTATTGAGTTGTTAGTAGGATATGGTTTGACTGAAACTTCTCCCGTTTTAACTGTTAGACACTATTGGGAAAATATCCGGGGGTCGGCAGGTAGAGCAATTCCGGGAACTGAAATTAAAATAGTGGACCTAGAAACTGGCAAAACCTTGGGTTTTGCTGAAAAGGGTAAAGTTTTGGCACGAGGGCCACAAATTATGGCGGGTTATTATCAAAATCCTGAAGCGACTAAGCAAGCTATTGACTCAGAAGGTTGGTTTAATACTGGTGATATTGGTTGGGTAACTCCTAAGAATGATTTGGTATTAACGGGACGAGCAAAAGATACAATTGTTTTGAGTAATGGGGAAAATATTGAACCTCAACCTATTGAAGATGCTTGTGTCCGTAGTCAATATATAGAGCAAATTATGTTGGTAGGGCAAGACCAGAAATATTTGGGTGCCTTGATCGTGCCTAATGTTGAGGCAGTGGAGTTATGGGCGACTCAAGGTCAACCTTCAGAGTCTCAACCAAAAATTGACTGGAAAAGTCAGGCGTTTCAAGAGTTGTTCCGTCAAGAATTGAATCGAGAGGTAAAAAATCGTCCTGGATATGGACCTGATGATCGTATTGGCCCATTTAGCTTGATTTTGGAGCCATTTACCATAGAGAATAGCATGATGACCCAAACTATGAAGATTAAACGTCCCGTTGTCACTGAGCATTACCGCGATATGATTAATGAAATGTTTGATTAATTACTGTTGGTAACTTTCGATTTTAGATTTTCCTCGAAATCATCTCAAATCAAAATTTGACCCATATTTGTAAACACAAAATAAACTGACAATAAAAATTTTATGGAGTATTCTCAAACACAATTACTTCTAAAGCGAGCGATTAATGTTAAAGTAGTCGTTACACCACGCTGGAAAGAAGAAGCTCAACAACAATTACAAGCTCAAATTAATAATTTAGATAGCCAATTACAACAGCTAGAAATGCAAGGGCAAAAGGCAATTTCTGAAATTCAAAAGCAGAGTATACAAGCTCCAGGTGTCCAATTACAACAGCAAATTGAAAATATTCAATTGCAGGTAAACCAAAAGAAAAATGAACTTTTAGAGCAAAAAAATCAAGCTCTACAACAATTACAACAAGTACAAACATTAGAACTTGAACAACAAGTTAGTCAGGGTCAAATTGAAAGCGTATTTACTGCGGATATTGGAGATAATTTAATCAAAAAAATGCAAGTAGAAATTCTGCTCCGAGATGGGGTAATTGAAGAAGTCCGGGGTGAGGTTTAAAAGGAAGTAAGCAAGTAGAAAATGAATTTTTTACAGGGATTTTAAAGATAATTAGAAAAAAGGAAAAATTGTATCCAGTAAATAAAAAATATTGGGCATTAATACTATATTGAGATAGAAATTCTGTACGACTAGTGCATATACTAGGAGTGGGCTTAACTAGCTATCAGCTTTTCCTGAAGTAATGCTCTGCAAACAGCATTTAGCTGTCAGCTAAAAATTCAAGGGTTTTAAAATACCTATCTTATATCTTGAGAAGCTGATAGCTGGGTGGTGATTACTACTCCAAGACTCTTAGCAAATATAAAATTTGATAGTCTTTAAGAACTTGGCGGATCTGATACCAAATCCGGGTATAAAAGCAGGCTTGTTCCATCGCCCAATCCCCTATTTAGTGACAGCTGTTATTTGAAAAAATACCCCATTAATAATTCAATTCGGACTCCCGACTTCTGAGTCTTTATTCAAAAGTGATTTCTTAACAATTTGGTTAACAAAAAAAATGATGGAGAACTAAAATGATTAACGAAATATTTATGCCTGCCCTTAGTTCTACCATGACCGAGGGTAAAATTGTTTCTTGGCAAAAATCCTCTGGTGATTGGGTGGAAAAAGGTGAAACAGTTGTAGTGGTTGAATCAGACAAAGCAGATATGGATGTAGAATCCTTCTTTTCTGGGTATTTAGCCACAATTATAGTAGAAGCAGGAGATGTCGCTCCAGTTGGGTCTACTATTGGTTTGTTAGCGGAAACAGAGGCAGAAATTGAGCAGGTAAAACAGCAAGGTGGGACTGGAGCTAATAAAGAATCTACCAATACTTCTGCTTCTATTTCTACAACTCCTGTTGCCACAGCTCCCATTTCTACTACCACAGAAACCCAAGAAAATCCTAGTCATCGCAATGGACGGATTATTGCTTCCCCTCGTGCCCGGAAGTTGGCCAAAGAGTTGAAAGTGGATTTGAGTACTCTTAAAGGTTCTGGTCCTCACGGTCGTATTGTGGCAGAGGATGTGGAAACGGCAGCAGGTCGTACTCCTGTTCTGGTGGCTACATCGGTGAAGACTCCTATTCCTACTGCTCCAACTAAACCATCTACTCCTAATCTTCCACCACTAAAATCTGTAGCTCCTGCTGCGGCAACTTCTGGTCAAGTTGTACGAATGAATAGTCTGCAAAATGCAGTGGCGCAGAATATGATGGCAAGTTTATCTGTGCCTACTTTCCATGTTGGTTATACTATTATTACAGATAATTTGGATAGCCTGTACAAACAGATTAAGTCTAAGGGTGTGACTATGAGTGCTCTCTTAGCAAAAGCAGTGGCAGTAACTTTGCAACAACATCCTTTGCTGAATGCTGCTTATGTGGAGCATGGTATTAAGTATGCTTCTGGGATTAATATTGCAGTGGCGGTGGCAATGCCAGATGGTGGTTTGATTACACCAGTATTGCAAAATGCTGACAAGATGGATATTTATTCTTTGTCTCGCACCTGGAAAGGTTTGGTAGATAGGGCGCGGGCAAAACAATTACAACCAGATGAATATAGAACTGGTACGTTTACTATTTCTAATTTGGGAATGTTTGGGGTAAATAGGTTTGATGCTATTTTACCACCTGGTCAAGGTTCGATTTTGGCGATCGGTGCATCTCAACCCCAGGTGGTAACAACTGATGATGGAATGATTGGGGTTAAGCGACAAATGGAGGTGAATATTACTTGTGACCATCGGATTATTTATGGTGCTGATGCTGCTGCTTTCTTGCAAGATTTAGCAAAGTTGATTGAAACTAATCCAAAGTCTTTGACTATGTAGGTGTAATTTTTCCTTGCTCTTCCCAGTAGCGCAAGGTTCTGTCACAGACTCCCAAGATGGGAGTTACTTCCCCTGGCGTTACATAATTTTTGGTCATTTCCTTTCCTTTCTGTTTTCATCTTCTATTCTAACAGTATTTGCCAAAAATTGCCAGGGATTTTAAAATCTAGTCACGCACCTATACAGATTCAGTGTATGACCTTATATTTTGCATCAGTCCAGTCCTTGTCTACTTTCCCCCTTTGTTGATTATAGCACTATAAAATTTTTTACCTCACTCACTCCGAAACTGCTATAATTAGGTAAAAATAAAATGCAGTAAATTGGAGTTTTACAGGAAAAGGTTATAGATTTATACTCAGGACTTACGCACTCAAAGCAGAAATAGCCTTTATTGCCCTGATTATTGTTTTTTGCGCTAATGCCAAAGTTTCTTAATCAGCTTGGTTTCTAGGCAATGTCTAATACTTTTTAACTTCAGGAAAAAATCAATTATGAAAGCAGTTGTAATGACATCACCAGGGACACCAGAAGTTTTGCAAGTAAAGCAGGTTAATGACCCTGCCATTAAAAATGATACAGAAATGTTAGTTCGTTTGAAAGCTGCAGGGGTAAATCCGATTGATACAAAGTTACGCACTCGTGGCACTTTTTATCCAGATAAAATGCCAGCTATTTTAGGATGTGATGGAGCGGGTATTGTGGAAGCTATTGGTAAAAATGTAAAAAAGTTTCAAGTGGGAGATGAAGTTTATTTTTGTAATAGTGGTATCGGAGCTGCTCCTGGAAATTATGCAGAATTAGCTGTTGTTGATGAAAGATTTGTAGGGAAAAAACCGAATTCTTTAAGCTTTGTTGAAGCTGCCGCTGCACCGTTAGTTTTAATTACTGCTTGGGAATCTTTGTATGATCGAGGAAGGTTACAAGCTGGTAGAAAAGTGTTGATTCATGGTGGTGCTGGTGGTGTTGGTCATGTAGCGATACAGTTGGCAAAGTTACAAGGTGCTGAAGTTGCTACTACTATTAGTTCAAAAGAAAAATCAGATTTTGTTAAAAGTTTGGGAACAGATTTAGCAATTTTTAAGAATGAAGATTTTGTGAAAATTGTTTTAGATTGGACAAATGGAGAAGGGGTAGATTTGGCTTTCGATACTATTGGTGGTAAAGTTTTTTATGATACTATTCTGGCAGTGAAAGTTTACGGAGATTTAGTAACAATTTTAGAACCTGATATTACTTTAGGAAATTTGAAAGTTGCTAGGCAAAGAAATCTGCGAATTGGGTTAGAATTAATGTTAACTCCAATGATGAAAGGATTGATGGCAGCTCAAGAAGACCAAGCTAAAATTTTGCAACAATGTGGGCGGTTATTTGACCAAGGAAAGCTGAAGATTTGTGTGAATAGAACTTTTCCTTTAGATGATGCCATAGAAGCACATCGAATTTTGGAAGCAGGGTCTATGGTTGGTAAGATTGTTTTGACTATTTAATCTTGAAAAAGAGTAACATTTAAACAAGGAAAATAGTTAGGGTGTGCTGATTAAATCCAAAAGTATTGATATCATGTCCGCCTGAACACTTATACTTTGGTGGATGTTGGTAGAGTTTTGACCTATCAGTTTTCCCAAAGTCTTATGAGGCAAAACTTGTAGCAATATTAAGTGTCTTTGATGGCATCATCAAAGGATAAATTATATGGAAAACGGAGCAGTCAGCGACGTCAAAATAACATCAAGTCTCGCACCAAACGGCAAGTTCAATGAAAGTTGTTGACAGACATATTATTAAGCGAACACATAACTTTTGGCGGGTGTGCGATGAGTTAGCCTGAAAGGTCGAAAAACTTGTACAACTTAGCTAACTATTATTGTCGTCAACATTTTTTCAATAGGGCTTGCTGAAAAAGTCTTTTTCAGGAATAGGGCACCCACACCTCACATCTCCCAGGATGAGAAGTAGGGACGTTGCATGCAACGTCCCTACAGAGGAATGGGGAATTGGTAGAGGAGGGAGTTGGATATATTTGTCCCTTGATTTTTCTGCCTAGGGAACGCCCAAAATACTAACTTTTTGAGCTCTCAGGGCCGAAAACTAGACACTTTTTTCGAGTTTAACAATGCTAAAGCCTTTATGTGTCAATACTTTTAGATTTAATCAGCAAGGCCTATTTAGTATTATATTAAGGACAAGACTTGCCTAAATTTTCAACTTCTCTTCAATCTTCTTTCTCAAATCTGTTGATTGTT
>JAKQYF010000010.1 GCA_023356535.1 Trichodesmium sp. MAG_R03
GTTAATTTTTAATTTTTATGGCATCCTCAGCCGAAAACACCAACTTTTTCAGCTAGAAGAACCAAAAACCAGGCACTTTTTTCCAGAAAAAAAAGCTAAAGCCTTTATCTGCCAATCCTTGGAGAATTAATCAGTAAATCCTAATTATGTAGCTTTTATGCTAACCTCTTAACTGAACAGGCATAATTAAATAAGTCATTCTCAATCCTCCTAAAGGATTTAAAACTACTGGAGTTGTCGCAGTATTTAACTGAATAGAAATTTCCGAAGCTGAGGGAATAGCGTTAAACTAAGCCAGTTTGTTACCAAACCAACTCGTCTTCAGAACCGGACGTGAGACTTTCACCTCATCACGGCTCCTCTCTTAAACGTCCCCTTTCATAGGTACATCCACACCTTAATGTCAACATATTGTCAACCCACATATACAACCCTTTCAGTTGTTCCGAGGTACACGAACGCAGCCGAAATACCTGTACTACATGATTTTCATCACTCATCCTGTACCTCATTAGCCCGAAATATGCTGTAACCTTCAGGTAAGTCCTGAGTTAGTCTGCAAAATGCGCATTTATTCTTTTCCCCTGTTAACAACCTTGTGACTTCTTTCCTTACGCCTGGATGTTTACCAACTCTATCACTCCAATAAATCCATTCGCCATCATAAAAGGACTTATTACCCTTTACCCTGATGTCACTTATAATAGATACATCCGAGTGTCGGTTTAGTATATATTCGCCATTGTTAAATACTAAACTTCTACTACCTTTCACATTAGGAAAATATTTTTTCTTTACCCATTTCGCCGACTTATTCGGATGCCTTCTACTTGCCCATCTCCATATTCTTTTCCAGAGACAGTTATCAATTGTATCAAACACCCCTTTACTAGCTACAGTTGAGTAATAATTAGCCCAACCTCTAATTACCGGATTTAACTTAGCTATTAAAGCCTTAGTAGACGCATTTTTATGAGAATCACATATATCCGCCAGTTTCCGATAATGAGTTTTGATACACTTAGAAGATGGTTGAATCAGTGTTTTAAACCCTTCTTTAGCCCTCTTAACTTTCCATTGCCTAATAGCAAAACCCAAGAAGTCAAATCCAGGTTTATTTCCCTCATATTCCTCTAAAGTGTGAGCCATCTTAGTTCTTTCTGGTTTTAGTTCTAATCCTATTTGGTTTAACCATTCCTCGATAACAGCCTTTGCCTCTAACACTACCTTCAAGTTTTCATGTAAAATGACAAAACCATCAGCATAAGGTATAAAACTAAAGCTTTTCACCTTAACTTGCCAGCTTTCTTGATAACCTTTTTCATTTTTTAAATCTATAGTTCTAGCAAATTGGTTTAGCCTTTCTTCCATACCATACAAAGCGATCGCTGTTAGTAAAGAACTAATCACCCCTCCCTGTGATACACCTTCCCCCATCCCCTCCCAGGAAGAGAGAAGAGAGCGAAATTGTTGATTATCAAATACTCCAAACTTTAACCATTGTTTAATTAATTGTCTGTAAGGAGATTGACCTATTTTTCCCAACAGTGTATCATAGTCAACTCCAATCATAGAGCCAGATATATCAGCATCCAACACAAACTTTGGCTTGTATTTAATACTGTCAAAGATAGTTTCAATAGCATCACCTATTGACCTCCCGAAAAAACCATAGCCATTAAGTTTAAAACGTGCTTCCCACTCTGGTTCCATACCCAACCTCACCAAGACTTGAAAAGCCCTGTCATAAATTGTGAGAACACCCAACAAAGGTTTTTCATCCTTCCCTGGCTTTAGTGTCCAGACACTGGGAGGCAGACTTGCTTTCAGGTGAAATGATTTTAAGAAATTCACCAAACTTAATCGCTCCATAGGAAGCAAAAAATTAACACCATCTACACCGGCAGTATTCTTACCTTGGTTGTCCTCAGTCGCCCGCCTAACAGCTAGCAACCTAGCGTAATAACTTTTAGTCAGAAGTCTTTGGTATTTACGCATCTTGCAGATTTCGCCACGACTGGATGCTCTGTAAATTAACTTTTGCAACTTAAATACATACTTCTCAACCCTTCGCCAGTCTATATCTCGACCTTTAAGACCTCCATTAATCCCAACTAGCTCAAGTATATCCTCTGTATCCCATGCCACCCTAAAAAAAGGTTTTCGATTACCCAATTTCCTTTTTAGTGTTTTAGCCATATTCATCGCTATTCATTACCTTACATTACGTCTAACAGTGGGTACGTCAGCCCGATAGCTTTTTACCCAATCCTACTCTCCCTAAGACCTGCAATCATTGTGCAGATTGACCTTGAATGGCTTCCTAAGTTATCGACCTATATTCTTAGGTATCCTAGAGAGGTTTCCTCGTTCCCTTATTCCTTTCTTACGACCAATTTAGTGGGGTAAAGTCTCCCGGAGAGTTCTGTATGATTATTGATATAAGATTAAAAATTCCTATATCCATTGACCCTCTGACTTTTGTCCAACATTCCATAGCTACCTTTGGAATGGCTTGAAGTTACGAGAGTTTAATTACCTTCCTGTTCGTCCACTTGTCAGTCTCTGCTTGCGGTATCGTTCCTCGGTAACTAGTATTTTCCCGCTTTTAGACCAGCTTCACCAGTTTGATATTCAGTCTCACCAGTGTGGTCTATGCTGTCAACCCAACAACAGGGCAGATGGAATTTCACCATCAAGGATATAAGAGTTTTCACAGGTCGAAGCTATTAACTTCATATTTTGACCTGGAAGGCTAGATATACCTGCCTTTAGCAGTCTTGACTAGCCAACGAGTCGCACTTTTAATCCTTCAATCAAATATTTCACATTAAAAGCAATTTCTTCTGGCTCATCAGTAGAAATTCGTGCTGCCATAGACTCTCGACCACTCCCTATATCTTGAGCCTCTACAGATAGAGAAATTTCTTGATTAACGCTATCAATAGTACACTTCAAGATATTATTCTTTTGGTCAGCTAAAACAGCAATTCTTTCAACCGCTCCTAACAGTTTTTTTCTATCCACATTAATTTGATTAGTAAACTTATTAGGCAATAATTCTTGGTAAACTGGATATTGACCCTCTAACTTTCGGCTAGTTAAACATTGTTCCCCCAATTCAAAAATTACCTGACTCTCATCAAATTTTAATGCCACAGAAGAACTAGAGCTATTCATTCCAATCATACGTTCAACTTCTTTTAAAGCTTTTGCTGGAATTGTCGCTTCAAAATCTTTTATTTGTGTAGCTTCCTGACCTTCAGGAATTACACTTTCAGTGTGGACAATAGCCAACCGATGACCATCTGTGGCTACAAATTCCAAACCATCTGGTTGTACTTTTAAATGTACTCCCGTCAAGACCTGTTTAGTTTCATCAGAACTTGTGGCAAACAAAGTCCCTCTCAAACCATCAATTAAAGCTTCCAGCGGTAAATAAATAACCTCCCCACCTTCTACATTTGGTAATTCCGGATATTCCTCTCCTCCGATACCTCTAACTTGATAACGACCAGATGTGCAAGTAAGAGTAGCGATCGCTTCTCCTGCATCATCATCAATAGTAATATTACCATCTGGTAATCTAGAAACAATATCGTTAAATAATTTAGCAGGTAAAGTAAAACTTCCACCAGTTTCTACAACAGCTGGAAAACTAGAACGAATGTTAAACTAAGCCAATTTGTTACCAAACCGACTCGTCTTCAGAACCGGACGTGAGACTTTCACCTCATCACGGCTCCTCTCTTAAACGCCCCAAATCATGAGTACATCCCTATTTCAGTATCAACATATCGTCAACCCATAAATAGCCATCAGGCAAATCCTGTAACCTGAGTTTGGGATATGTTTTGTTATCTAAAGCAGTTTTAGCACCGCGGCAATGCCAGTGCAACAATTGTTTATTTTTGTACCTGTTGTCACCACCCTTAGACCTAGGGATTATATAATCTATTTCAATTACATCAGTAGGTCTAAAAGTGATGCCACAAAATGCGCATTTATTCTGCTGACTTTTGAGTAATTTTCTCACTTCTGTATTTACGCCTGGATATTTATCAAATTTACTCTTCCAATATGTCCAGTCACCCTCTAGTATTGATTTATTACCATTCACTTTAATGTGTGCTACAATAGATACATCCGAGTGTTGCTTGAGTATATATTCACCATTATTAAGTATCCAACTTCTAGTTCCTTGAATATTGGAGAAATACTTTTTCTTTACCCAGGTAGCCGACTTATTTGGATGCCTTCTATTTGCCCATCGACCTAGTCTTCGACCTAAGAGACTGTCAAGTTTTCTGTATGCCTTTTTGCTAGCTACAGTTGAGTAATAATTAGCCCAACCTCTAATTACCGGATTCAGTTTTGCTATCAGTGCTTCAACCGGCGCATTTTTATGAAAATCACATATCTCTGCTAATTTCCGATAATGAGTTTTAATACTCTTAGAGGATGGTGTAATTACAGTCTTAAACCCTTGTCTAGGCGTCTTAACCTGCCATTGTCTGAATGTAAAACCTAAAAAGTCAAATCCAGGAGTGTTCCCTTCATATTCTTCTAAGGTGTGGGCAATTCGAGTTGTTTCTGGTTTTAGTTCTAATCCTATTTGGCTCAACCATTCCTGAATCAAGGCTTTTACTTGCAACACTATCTTGATATCTTCATGTAAGATAAGAAAATGATCAGCATAGGGTATCAAAGATAGGCTTTTTCGCTGATTTTGTTTTCCCGTTGCTTTCCCGCAAGAATATTCAAAGGAAAATTCATCAATAAACTCCTTCAGCCTTTCCTCTATACCGTGTAAGGCAATGTTTACTAGTAGAGGTCTAATTACCTCTTCCTGTGGTGTATCCAACCCCAAGAAAGGTAGATAGAAATTTTTCTTGTCCAACACTCCAGAGTTTAACCATTGTTTGATTAATCCTCTGTAGGGCGACTGACCCACCTTGCCTAGTAGTATACCATAGTTAATTCCCTCAAAACATTTAGATATGTCAGCATCAAGTACATACTTTGGTTTTCTCTTAATACTTTCATAGATAGCCTCAATAGCATCATGTATTGATCTCCGGGAAAAACCATAGCTATTAGGTTCAAAGCGCGCCTCCCACTCCGGCTCCATACCTAACTTCACCAAAGTTTGTAACACTCTGTCGTACATCGCGGGGATGCCTGACAGGCATTTTTCATCTTTACCTGGCTTTGTTATCCAAACTCTGGGGGTTGGACTTGCTTTGAGGTAACGTGAGCGTAATAAATCAACCAAGTTAAGTAACTGCATTGGCGGTAAATGTTTTATGCCATCCCTTCCAGCAGTTTTCTGACATTGGTTATCCTGAGTCGCGTACCTAACAGCTAACAACCTTGCGTAATAACTAGAAGTCATAAGTCTTTGGTATTTGCGCATCTTGCGAATTTCGCCACGGCTGGATGCTCTGTAAATTAACTTTTGCAACTTAAATACATACTTTTCTACTGTCTTCCAATTAATATCTCTCCATTGAATATTTGGATTAATAAAAACTGGGTCTCGTATATCATCTGTATCCCATGCCACCCTTAAAAATGATTTAGAATTTTCTAAACCTCTTTTTAGTGTTTTAGCCTTATACATCGCTATTGATTACCTTACATTACGTCTAACAGTGGGTACGTCAGCATTTTGGTGCTTCTTACCCAATCCTACTCTCCCTAAGACCTACGTTGAAAATACGTAGATTGACCTTGAATGGCTTCCTAAGTTATCGACCTATATTCTTAGGTGTCTTAGAGAGGTTTCCTCGTTCCCTTATTCCTTTCTTACGACCAATTTAGTGGGGTAAAATCTCCCGGAGGGTTCAGTATGGTTGTTAATATACATTTAGGAATACCTATATCCATTGACCCCCTGACTTTTCGTCCTACATTCCATAGCTACCTTTGGAATGGTTCTTAATAACGAGAGTTTAATTACCTTCCTGTTCGTCCACTTGTCAGCCTCTGCTAGAAATCTCACTTTTTTGGTAGTTAAAGCTTCGACCCCATTTAGACCAGCTTCGGGGATTGATGTTCAGTCGCTACCCCGTGGCCTATGCTGTTAACCCAACAACAGGGCAGATGGAATTTCACCACCAAGGACACAAGAGTTTTCCAATAGCCATATCTTTAAATTCCTTTAAGATTAGCCATGGAAGGCTAGCTATATCTACCTTTCAGCAGTATTTACTAACCAACGAGTCGCACTCCTAAACCTAAGTCAAAACCTGTTAACTGTAAGCGTTGATTCTCTACATCTGCGGCCAATAAAACATTTGCTAATACTGGATGATTAGGTCGAGAGGGAACCGCACGACTAACTAGAGAAAGGTTACTATTTAAGTTACTTTGAGTACAAGTTAATTTCATTGAAGTTCACTATTATTACTAGAACTAGAACAATTAAAAAAAATGACTGAATAATTGGAGTTTCAAATGGAACATTATAACCTGCTCAAAGCTATACACCTTGAATCTGTATGGCATCACCAGTTAAAGTGATGGCAGATGAGCTGCAAAGCTCGTAAGATGATATTACGAGGGCCATTCCAATTCCGGTGTGTAGTATATCTGCAATTATATTTGTCCCTTTATTTTTCTACCATGATAGTGCCCAAAATCATAACTTTTTCAGCTGACAGCGCCTTTCAAATTGATGAACTACATCGCCATAACCAAAACCTTGTAGGGACGTTGCATAACAAAAATGCGTTTTCCTGACGGAATGCTGCGCAAACATGTCGCGTAAGCTTTTCATGTCCGCTCTTAGCAGAAAACGTCCCTACTGTGGTCTACCGACATGAAAACTGCTGTAAACCACTGAAAAGCTGGTACTTTTTGCTGACAAAATAAGACTAAAGCCTTTATAATTAATCAGCAAGCCCTAAATAACGGATTAGGCGATGGAATAAGCCTACTTTTATACCCGGATTTGATATGAAACTCCTTTGAATTTTTCATTAGTTGGACTTTTGGAAAAAAATAGGTTGAAAACAAGGTCAAAATTTTATACAGTAATATTTCTACCTTGAATTAACCATTTTCTTGATCTGCCTAGATTTTAGCTATTTTTAGTTCTTTGAGGTATTTACCTAGCTAATACTGGGTTTGGAGTCATTTTTACTGTGCAAAATTTCAAAGTCTAGCTAAGTCCTACTGTAAGTTAATATCTGTGGAAAACTCTAAAAAATCCCTGTTAGATCAATAAATACCCTGTGGAAAACCTGTGGAAAATTTTACTTTTGGTGAGTGTCTATTATCCTCTTGATACATTCGATGAACTCTTAATTTTTGTCAGTAGTTAGGAAAAATCTGAGCTTCAATATAAATAGAAAATAATTTTTCCCAATCTCCGACCCCTAAATCCCGATTCATTTTTTATATTCACATTAGAAATAGTCTTTAATGACGACTAGAAAAATTAATCCGATCACTCAACTCTCGAATTGTTTGAGCTAAACTTAAGTCACTACTTTGTAACTGACTAATTTTGTCACAACTATACAAAACAGTAGTGTGATCTTTTCCTCCAAAAACCTCTCCAATTTTCGGCAAACTCAAATCCGTATGTTGTCGCATCAAATACATTCCTACCTGTCTTGCTAAAGTAATTTCTCGCTTTCTAGAACTACTCTTCAAATCCTCTATAGATACATTAAAATGTTTTGAAACAACCTTAATAACTGCCTCTGGTGAAGCCTCCAGTTTTTCTGTTTGTGGACTTAAAATAGGTGCAATATTCTTCACAGTCATGGGCAAACCAGAAATAGAAATATAAGTAACAACCCTTGTCAAAGCACCCTCTAACTCCCGAATATTTGAAGGATATCTAGTTGCAATATATTCAATTACATCTCTAGGTAAAATTATATTTTCATACTCAGACTTTTTCAGTAAAATTGCCATCCTAGTTTCTAGATCTGGAGCTTGAATATCTGCAATTAATCCCATAGAAAACCGAGAACAAAGACGCTCTTGTAAACTCGGAATTTGATTAGGAGGTCTATCGGACGCTAAGACTACTTGTTTGCCAGCCTCATGCAAAGTATTAAAAGTATGAAAAAATTCCTCCTGAGTATATTCTTTACCTTCAATAAATTGAATATCATCTACTAATAAAACATCTGCTGCTCGATAATGTTCCCTAAAACTTTGCAGACTATCTTTACGAATAGCAGCAATTAAATCATTAGTAAATTTTTCTGTAGAAACATAAAATATTTGAGAATTAGGAAAAATCTCTAAACGATAATGACCAATAGCTTGCATTAAATGAGTTTTACCTAAGCCAACTCCACCACATAAAAATAAAGGATTAAATTCTTGCCCTGGAGACTCTGCCACTGCTAAAGAAGCTGCATGAGCCATACGATTATTTGGACCTACTACAAACCTAGAAAACATATATTTAGGATTAAGATTTCCTGGTTTAGGTTTTGGAATAGATAAATTTTCCTCTAGAATATTAACTACCTTATGTTCAGACCATATAAGCCCCGAGTCGTCTTTTCCGCTATCTTCAACTAAAGAAGTAGTTAAGTAAATTTCTACTGGGTAACCAAGAATATCATGTACAACGTTAGCAATAGTTTTTATATAGTATTTCTGTAACCAATTTCGAGCAAAAGGATTAGGGGCGCGAATTACTAAACAATTATTTTCTAATTGTTCAGCAGTTGCTGTTTTAATCCAAGTTTCAAAAGTTGGTTTACTTAACTGTAATTGCAGCCTTTCTAAAACTTGGTTCCATAAACGATCTAGATAAATTTCCACTGCTCACCTCTTTTTATGTCGGTACAAATCAAGCAAATTTAATTTATAAATTATTCAATAAAAAATTGTTGCTCAGAACCACCAAACAAGTTAGTTTTTTGTTCAAAATACTGCTGAAAATATTAACTTAAATTTTGTACATAGGTTCTCGAAAAAGTTAGCTAATAGAACAGTTAGTTTAAAAACAATAAGTTAAGAATATAATTTATATTGCCTTGTATAGTAATTACATCTTAGTTTGATAAATATAGTTTTTTATGATAACATAGTGTTATTATTATCAGAGCTAATACAGAAGTCAAGTATAATTAGTTAAAGATCTGCTTAGATAAGACAGCAAAAGATCGATACTAACATTTAATTAGGGCTTGCTGAAAAAAACTTTTTCAGGAGTAGGAGACCCACCCTTAAGATCTCCCAGGAGTAGAAGTAGGGACGTTTTGCTAACGCAAAGCTCCGCTAACGCTACGGGACATATTTGCGCAGCATTCCGTCAGGAAAACGCATTTTTGTTATGCAACGTCCCTACAGAGGAGCGGGGAATTGATAGAGGAGGTAGTCGGATATATTTGTCCCTTGATTTTTCTGCCTAGGGAGCGCCCAAAATACTAACTTTTTGAGCTCTTAGGACCGAAAACTAGACACTTTTTTCAAGTCTAAAATGCTATAACCTTTATGTATCAATACTTTTGGATTTAATCAGTAAGCCCTAATTAGCTATTAGCTAAAATTCTGAGTAATTTTTGTTCCTACTGTGGGACAGCATGGGGGATTAAAAACTAAGCTTAGAATATGTCCTACACAATTAGGTGGACTCACCCTAGAAGAATATATCTGACTCTTAGGTTAGGGTGGAAACTGTTACCGAACTCACATAACCAACCTGTTAAATGGCACAAACTTTATTATTTAATGCTCTCCGTGCAGCTATTGACGAAGAGATGGCTCTCGACCCCACTGTATATGTTCTTGGTGAAGACGTAGGCCACTATGGAGGCTCCTACAAGGTGACCAAAGACCTTTATCAAAAATATGGGGAACTGCGTATTCTTGATACTCCCATTGCAGAAAATAGTTTTACAGGAATGGCTATAGGTTCAGCCCTGACTGGACTACGGCCTATCATTGAAGGCATGAATATGGGCTTTTTATTATTGGCCTTTAACCAAATTGCCAATAATGCTGGAATGTTACGCTATACCTCTGGTGGGAATTTCAAAATTCCATTAGTGATTCGTGGTCCTGGTGGTGTTGGTCGCCAGTTGGGTGCAGAGCATTCCCAAAGATTAGAAGCCTACTTTCAAGCCGTTCCTGGCCTGAAAATAGTAGCTTGTTCAACTCCATACAATGCCAAAGGTTTACTTAAAATGGCTATCCGTGATGAAAACCCCGTCTTATTTTTTGAGCATGTCCTTCTTTATAATCTTAAGGAAGACTTACCAGAAGAAGAGTATTTGTTACCTCTAGATAAAGCAGAAGTGGTGCAAACTGGAAAGGATGTTACTATCTTGACCTACTCTCGAATGCGTCATCACGTGACCCAAGCATTAAAAACTTTGAAACAACAGGGTTATGACCCAGAGGTAATAGACTTAATATCTCTCAAACCTTTGGATTTTGAAACCATTGGTACTTCTATTAGGAAAACTCACCGGGTGATTATTGTTGAAGAATGCATGAAAACAGGTGGCATTGCTGCTGAGTTAATTGCCTCAATTAATGAAAGATTATTTGATGAACTAGATGCACCTATTCTGCGATTGTCTTCTCAGGATATTCCTACACCTTATAATGGTACACTTGAAAGATTAACAATTGTACAACCAGAGCAAATTGTTGAAGCAGTACAAAAAATGGTGGCCATGAAAGTTTAACTTAAACAAAGAAAAAAGAGGGAAAAAGGAAAAAACTAATTAACTTTTTTGACCGGAAAAGAAAAATGGGATTCATATCATCTCCCTTAGTGTCATTTGTGTATAAAATCAAGCCACAATTGAAAGAAACTCTTATGCCTTCCTTCCAGCAAAGTATCGAAAAATTTGTTTCTTTTGATTAGACAAAGGCAGAAAAATCAAGGCACAATTCTTTCTCCTACCTTAACAATATCAGGACTTACGCAATAGTATTAATTGTAGTGACAAGTCCCAAATTATGCTAGAATTGTAGGCTATATATAGCGGTACTGCTTAAGTGCTGTCTATAATTCTACTCCCTAGCCAAAAAATCCGGTCAATAACCTTCCTGTGGATACTATGTTTTATAAAAATCTTTATAAGACTTTACAAAATAGGCAAGTTATATATAAGCTACGTTGCGCTTTGGTTTGTATAATTCCTGTCTTCTATATAATCCTCTAAATACTGCTTTCAGCGATTTAAATCATGCGTAGACAAAATTCTTATATAGCCTTAATCTTAGTTCTAGTTATCGCATCAATTACAGTATTGACTCAAGTTCCAATTCGTTTAGGATTAGACCTTAGAGGGGGGTCACAACTTACTATTCAACTACAAACCTCTGAGGAAATTCCTACCATTGACGAACGTGTAATGGAAGGAGTCCTAAGAATAGTGGAAAATAGGGTCAATGCTTTAGGTGTATCAGAATCAGTAGTCCAATCTTTAGGACAAGACCAAATTTTAGTTCAACTACCAGGAGTAAATGACCCTGAACAAGCAGAACGGGTTTTAGGAGGGACAGCTCAACTTGACTTTCGAGAACAGTTACGAAGCACCGAGCAGCAATTAGGAATTGAATATCAAGTACAGAGACAACTATTAGTAGAGCAAGAATTACTCAAAAATAGTGAAGACCAAGAAGCGATAGAAAAAAATTTAAAATCTATCGAAAAAACAAATCAAGCGATCGCCGAACTATTTAAAGCACCCACTATTAAAGGCCAAGACCTCAGAGACGCTCTAGCCGAACCAGTCGCTGGATCTAAATCTGATAACTGGAATGTGGCTTTACGCTTCACTTCTGAAGGAGGAGAAAAGTTTGCTGAACTGACCAAAAATTTAGCGGGCACTGGACGTAGTATAGGTATTTTCCTAGATGATAAATTATTAAGCGCTCCTACAGTTAGTGTTGAATTTGCAGAGACAGGTATTACTGGTGGTAATGCAGTCATTCAAGGTAGATTTACTGCTCAACAAGCTAATGATCTAGCTGTACAACTGCGGGGTGGCGCTCTACCTGTGTCTGTGGAAATAGTTGAAAATCGAACGGTAGGGGCAACTTTGGGCAGAGATAGTATTCAGCGCAGTGTCTATGCTGGAATAGGTGGTTTAATTCTCGTATTAATATTTATGGTCCTTTACTATAGACTACCAGGTATCATTGCTGACATGGCCCTAGTTATTTATGCCCTGTTTACTATTGCTAGTTTTTCCATCTTGGGCGTTACTTTAACATTGCCAGGAATTGCGGGTTTTATCTTAAGTATTGGTATGGCAGTAGACGCTAATGTTTTGATTTTTGAACGCACAAGGGAAGAGTTACGAGCTGGCAAAACTTTATATCGTTCTGTAGAATCTGGCTTTTATCGGGCTTTTTCTAGTATTTTAGATGGTAATGTTACAACTTTGATTGCTTGTATAGCACTATTCTGGTTAGGAACTGGTTTAGTAAAAGGTTTCGCTCTAACCTTGGGAATTGGTGTAGCAATTAGTATGTTTACCGCCCTTACTTGTAGTCGAACTTTAATGTTTTGGACAATTGGATTTTCCCAATTTCGCAAACCAGAATTATTCTGTCCAGAGTTAAAATAACTTCACAGCTCAAAAGCTAATACTCTAGATTTCATTGGTTAATTGACATCCTCCCCGGGCTCAAAGCACTGGGTTTCGTACCCCCTACCCTAGCCCCTCGGCGGCTTGAAATCTCACAGGCTGCTGCATACATTGAGTCCCAGGGATGTCAAGTGAAAGCAATTATTGAAGAAAATAAAGGGGATTTTTTACCGAAAAATTGGGCTTAAAGCCTCGCCCATAAGCGGGCGACTTTTTAGTTGATTTTTCCCACAGGTTATGTTATTATATCTTTTAGTTTAAAAGTCATTCTATGAAGGCAAGATTTAAGTACTGTTAATATCCAACATTGGGAAAAAAACAACGATTAGCAAGACTCCGAAGGTTGTGTCCGTGTAGTCTGGAATGATAGTCTAGCTTGCTGTCAGGAAAAGTATAAACTAGGAAAGAAAAAACCGACTAATTCTGAACTACAAAAACAGTTTATTACTCGGGCTTTAAAGACTGAGGATAGAGTTTGCCTTTCAGTTTTTTCTGCATTTGCCACTACAGCAATCTTTAAACAATATTTTACTAAGCTTATCAAAACTTTTTTAAATCAACTCAAGGTAAAAGAAAAGGTAAACCTATAAGACCTCTTAAATTTAAAAGGAGAATGTCATTGCCAACAGCTAGATTTAGAAAGGGTTGATTTAAAGTTGGTCAGCATAAAGTTTACGTAAGCGAAAATAGGAAAGCTGAAACTTGTGTGGTCAAGGGAACTACCTGCTATTCCACCATCAGTAAGAGTAATCAAAGATTCAGCTAATCGATATTTCCTAAGTTTTGTAGTAGAAGTTTTGCCCGAAGCATTGCCTAAAACTGATAATTTAGTAGGTATAGATTTAGGAATTAAAACTGCGGAAAAAAAAATTGATGCACCAAAGCCACTAAGGAAACGAATACTCGAAGTACTGAAAACGAAGTAAGTCATTATCTAAAAAAAACTAAAGGTTCTAAACGATATGAAAAAGCTAAACTAAAAATAGCTAAATTTCATCCCAAACTAAAAGACACAAGGATAGATTTTCTACACAAATTATCTACTGAAAAGACACAAGGATAGATTTTCTACACAAATTATCTACTGAAATGTCTGTGAAAACCAAACAATTGTTTTAGAGGTTTGAGTTGTTTCTGGGATGGTTAAGAATCGGAAATTATCGAGAGCTATTTCTCAAACACGGATGGAGAAAATTTAGAACATTTTTAGAATGGATTTGCGCAAAAATATGGTCGTGATTTCAGAGTGATAAGCCGTTGGGAACCCACGTCTCAAATTTGCTCTTGTTGTGGATTTCTTGGTGGAAAATTAGATTTATCAATTCGTGAGTGGGAATGTTTTAATTGTGGTGCTAAACATGGTCGCGTAGGGTCAGGTCGTTCTATCGAGACGAAAATGCAGCAAGAAATATATTAGTCGCGGGTGGGCATACCAAGACTTTAAACGGACAGGTCGCTAAGCTGCCAGACTACTGCCAAAGTAGCAGCAGCCTGTGAGATGTCAACCCGCATTGGAGCTACGGCTCGGTTGTTACCCGGTGCCTTTAGGCCGGGGAGGATGTCAATGATTGGTAATAATCCTGTATATACTCCAGATTTTTTGACAAAATAATCTACTCAGAAGAAAGGAAAACTTGAAACTTAGAACTAAAGCATAATATAACCTACATTCCGCACGTCACAATATAATATATCAAACTAGCGATTGAAAGCAATGCCTGATCATAACTATGAAGCTTGTAAGTATAAATACATATTGCACAAATAACAGCAAGCTAGACTATCATTCCAGACAACAGGGACACAACCTTCCTTCAGAGCCTTGCTAATCGGTGTTTTTGTCCCAATGTTTGGATATATACGGTACTGAAATCTTGCTTTTATAGAATGAGTTTTGAACTAAAAAGCATGATAACATACCCTGTGGAAAAAAATAAACTCAAAAGTCGCCCGTTTATGGGCGGGGTTTTAAACCCAATTTTTCGGTAAAAGTCAGGGAATAATTAGGGCTTGCGGAAAAAGTCTTTTTTAGGAGTAGGAGGCCTACCCCTAATTTCTTCCAGGAGGATAAGTAGGGAGGTTCCATGGAACCTCCCTACAGAGGAACTGAGACTTGGTAGAAGAGGTAGTTGGATATATTTGTCCCTTTATTTTTCTGCCTAGGGAGCGCCCGAAATCCTAAATTTTTCAGCCTTTTACCAGCAAAAAGCTAGTACTTTGGGCTACCCAAATTAGGCTAAAGCTTTTATATGTCAATGCTTTTATGATTAATCAGCAAACCATAACTAATGGTTGAAGCCACCATGTCGCTTTTCTTGCCCCGGCTGAAACATGGGAATATTGAAGCTATAAGGAGACAAAAATGAAAATCAGTGTTATTAAACAGCGATCGCTTTGGTGGACAATTTCAGGGTCAATCATAATTAGTGGTTTAATTGCTATGACCATTTCTTGGAGTCGACCAGATATTGGTGCACCCTTACGTCCAAGTTTAGACTTTGTTGGTGGTACTCGGTTAAAACTAGAATTAGATTGCACTATACCCAACAACTGTAATGGAGTTATCAAAGTTGCTGCTGTGAGAGAAATAACGAGCAACGAAGGTTTCGGTAATAGCAAAATTCAAGTTGTAGGCAAAAAGAAACAAGCTATTGATATACGCACAAAAACTTTAGATGTTTATACTCGAACTCAATTAATAAAAGCTTTAAGTACAGAATTTGGTACATTTGACCCAAACTCTACTCAAATTGATACAGTTGGCCCTACTTTAGGACGACAAATTTTTACCTCTGGACTATCAGCTCTACTGGTTGCTTTTTTTGGTATCACAGTATATCTGACTTTTAGGTTTCAATTTGACTATGCTGTATTTGCTTTTGTTGCCTTGTTTCATGACATATTAGTTACGGCTGGCATTTTTTCAATTCTTGGTTTAGTCGCCGGTGTGGAAGTAGATAGTTTATTTTTAGTTGCTCTATTAACTATTATTGGATTTTCTGTTAATGATACAGTAGTAATTTACGACCGAGTTCGGGAAGTAATTAAGCGCTATCCAGGAGAATCAATTGATCAGATAGTTGATGATGCTGTTAATCAAACTTTAACAAGGTCAATTAATACAACTGTGACTACTTTATTACCATTGATTGGTATTCTTATATTTGGTGGAGAAACTTTAAAATATTTAGCTTTGGCTTTAATTATTGGTTTTGTTGCAGGTTCTTACTCTAGTATATTTATTGCTAGTACACTTTTAGCTTGGTGGCGTGAACGTATTGGTGAATTTATCCCCAACCCTAGTCAAGAAAATTCATCGTTAGTAGAAGGTCAGGAGAATACTGTTTAGATATAATTCACAACTATAGCAAAAAACTCAAGCTTTTATAGTAGTTTTTATTACAATAAACTTGACACAAATGTTGATATCAATTAAACCAATATTAAATATGCTTACTTTGGAGTGTTATGAAAAACCCTGTTTATGGTTGTGGTGGGACATTGAATACTTTCCCCAGAGTAAAATAATATACTTTTTTATACCAAAACTACAGGATATGATATAGAAATCTGCCCATAGGTTGTGATCATTCAAAAATTAGAAATAAACTCGCAAACTCTTACCCATTGAAAATTCTCCCCAAACACCCATACCAAAAAGCGGTAAGATTTTGGACACAAATAAAATAGGATTGCTATATAACTTCTATTATTAGATTTGACACTCCCCGCCCTAAAGGCCGAGAATTCTTGCTTCACCCAGCTAACTTACTTGGCAAATTCTCCTAAGCTATCCAAAGGTTAATCTGTCCACAGGGGTTTTGAGACTTTGAGCAAAAATTTTCTTATGCCTTTTTTCTTAGCTCTTTTAACATTTTGAAAATGTCTAAAGATGAACCAATTTTGCAAGCTCAAGTACAGAGACTTTACAGACTAAACATCTATTGTACATGGTTAATAGCTGTGTTTCTCTGGATAAGTATTGGTTCTCTAAGTATATGGAGTTTACGCAAAGAAATTTCTTTGTTGGTAGATCATTTTACTTGGGTTTCTGTATATTATGCTCTGGCTTATAATAAACTTCCTGCCTTTGGTTTAGGTCTGTGTCTTGGTATTACGACTGCTATTTTAGTTTTGCAAAGTAGACACGTTCTTTGGGGTATATCTCCAGAAGAACAAAAGAAACTAGAACAAAAAGTACGTCAGATTAACCATCAAGGGCCTACTCATTTTTTATGGAAGTGGATAATTCAAAAGAATTGAATTTAAAGAAATATACTATAGAGCCAATTTAGAATCTTTGTCAAAATTAATAAGACCTAGTGTTTGTATTGATTAATATACTTACATAGCTAATAAAAAAGCTTGAATACTAGGAAATTTAACAATCATTTGTCCAAGAAATAAAATGATTAAAATAGCTCCAACTCTTATTCCTTCAGCATAAGTACCTTCTCCCTACTACCTTAAAGCTGTCTATTTCTTTCACTCTTCAGATAGGATTGCTATATAATATTGAGTTATTATTTGTTAACAAAAACCAACCTAATATTATGCAAATTTTTAGAAAAAAAAATCTACAAATATTGCCAAATAAAAAGTTATTTTACCAAGATTTAAAACTATATAATTTGCCACTTATTTATATCATTAAACTAGTTATTTTAACAACAAAATACAACCATCATAGTGGTAGAATTAAAAATTTTTTTGTTTTGTTTATCTTTATATTTTTAATATATATAACTGTGTTAGCTCCCTTAATCAAAACAGGAGTTACAATAATAGGGGGAGCAGTTAAAAAAATATTTATTGTTCAAGAGTGGGTACAAGATAATTTTCCTAAAATTTCTTCTTTACAGAATCCAGACTATGACAAATCAGATAAATTTCTCCCTTATGTAATTTATACTCCTTATTTTATTGATAATACTCCTCCGGGAGCTTATGATTTTACCCTAGAGCTAAATGGTCAATTGGAAGTTCCTATTCCATCACCTTGCAAAGGAACTATTCGCCGAACTAGATTTCAAGGCCGAAATGGCAATTTTAGAGTAGCCCAAGGTGCTGGTCAGATAGTTGAACTTATATGTGATGGGACTAATTATTATTGGTTAATGGGTCATTTGTTACAAGGTTCCTCACCAAGAAGAGGAACAAGAATTAATAAAGGACAACCAATTGGTATTCAAGGTCTTACAGGGAGAACTTCTGGTTATCATGTCCATGCTCAGATTCATTATCATAGTGGACAGAGAATTACTAACAGAAAAATAACCCGTCCTATTGTTGAGAATTACATCAAATTTTTGAGAAAAGGTTCTTAATTTTGAAGATACATGGTTTTCCGTTGTTATAAGGTACACCCACGCGGGCAAAATGCCCGCACTATATGATTTTTACCATTTACCCTGTACATCATTTGCCCGAAATCTGCTGTAAATACTAAAATATGAGAAAACTTTCCTTGGAATTAATAAATCTTAATCAATAGACAATTGTAAATATAAAGAATTTGTTTTTTGTGTTGATCACAATCACAGCTTAACGTCAAAAACTTAATTTCTTTTAACGTAATATTTCGTTCCAATTGCTCAAATTTGAGCTAACTTACATATAAAGAGTATTAACTATAATAGGATAAGTAGATATATAATCTATCTACCGGCTAAGGTAGAAAAAATGAGTGTGAAGTCCACCTTCATGAGATTTGGACTTAAGATCTGATTTCTATGTAACAATTAGGATAGTTCAAAGCTGCACTATGAAGAGATCTCATCTCAAAGAAAATATATCACTCCCTTATCACTCCCTTTCTTAGGTAAAAGATTTATGGCTAGGGTATAATTTTCATGTTTTAAGTATTTCCCTAAATTAGTTAGTAGTAGATTTAGTAGCATCACTAGCCATAAGTACAAAGTAAACACTTCATATCCGAATAGTTGTCATTTAGTGGAGTTGGTTGTCAATTAATCAATTCTTCAATTAGCTATCTGGATATTTGATATTTTTCACGCCGAAAATGCCTCCAAACCTAGTATTAGCAAGGAAAATGCTTGAAATAACTAAAAATAGCTAAAACTTATGTATGCATATTACGAAAATGAAAGTCCAGCTATGTCATTTTTTTTGTTACTAATGAAGTTTAGAACTAAAGACACACTTCATAAGGACAGGACTTAAGCAAACCAACAAATAAAGCGGTTTGATTGTCCAGATTATTGTTGTGAAAACGACCAAATTTCGTAGATAAACCCGGTTTCTACGTAAGTCCCGAAGAAGTAAACATTAAAATGTCCACAACTAATTTGTGATGTTTTATACTGTACTTTACTAAGATCAAAAACTGCTATAGCAATTCTATTTTATTGATGATTATGACGCTTGTTTGTCTGTTAAATCAGAAAATTTTCCTAAAAAGCTTGGGTTGAAAGCCCAGTATTTTTTAGATCAGGGATGAAAAACTACTTACCACTGAGGCAGAAACAAGCTATGGAAAAAAGAAACACGACGTAGACCCTGTCTGATTAGAGTAACTATAAACAAGATTACTAGACAGTGCAAAGTTCTGGGAATAGCTATTACTAGCTAAGGCTTTCAGAAATCTCTAGGTTATAAACTCTTTATTGATAACTGTAAGTACTGTAAGTCTTTTCCAGTAATACTTTCAGCAAGATAAGCAAATCGTTTTTGAGAAGAACTTTGTGTTCTCTAGAAGATGAGTTGAGGTACTTAAAATGTAGAATATGATACTGGCATGACCACTAACTAGCCAGAATGTATAACTCTGAAGGCTGAAAAAAAAAGAGTTAATATTACACTACTTTTGAGGATAGTAAGGTACAGTTTCATACTTCCTCCTATTGCCTAAACTGATAAAACTTTGTACCTCACCAACTCCAAAACTGCTGTAATTAATTTAATTCAGCCTTACATTAGCAAATATTATTCTAGGTAAACTAATGTAATTTCCCTGATTCTTGGAAAAACATAAGCTATGTGGTTTGGTCACTAGCTATACTGTCTATAAAAATAGACATAGAATTTTTGTAAAATAATTTATTCTTCAACTTAAGGAGCATGAGGAACGCGACATGATCCAGACTGACAACGTAATTGAAACCACTATTCAGCCTGAGCTAGAATCTAGCTATTTATTTCAGCAAACCCCTACTAAACAAGTGAACGATGAGTTAGACATTTTAATTGGAGATAAAGAAGAGGATATAGATGCTCAGTCTGATGAGGACGATCTAAAGTCTGGTAAAGTTGTCAAATCTCGTACTCGGACTGCGGGCAAAAAAAAGCATTATACAGAAGACTCAATTCGCCTTTATCTACAAGAAATAGGAAAAATCAGGTTATTGCGGGCTGATGAAGAAATTGAATTAGCCCGTAAGATTGCTGATCTACTAGAATTGGAGCGAATTCGAGAAGAGTTAATGTACCACTTAGATAGAGAACCCAAAGTGACTGAGTGGGCAAATGCAGTAGACATGGAATTACCCACTTTTAAGCGTCGCTTAATACTTGGACGCAGAGCTAAAGAAAAGATGGTACAGTCTAACCTGCGTTTAGTGGTTTCAATAGCCAAAAAGTATATGAACCGAGGTTTATCATTCCAGGATTTGATTCAAGAAGGTAGTTTGGGATTAATTCGAGCAGCAGAAAAATTTGACCATGAAAAAGGATATAAATTTAGTACCTATGCAACTTGGTGGATTCGTCAAGCTATTACCAGAGCGATCGCTGATCAATCTCGTACTATCCGTCTACCAGTTCATCTGTACGAAACTATATCTCGAATTAAGAAAACTACTAAGCTTCTTTCTCAAGAAATGGGCCGCAAACCTACAGAAGAGGAAATAGCAACTAGCATGGAAATGACTATCGAAAAGTTGCGTTTTATTGCTAAGTCTGCTCAACTGCCTATATCCCTAGAAACTCCCATTGGAAAAGAAGAGGACTCTCGACTTGGAGATTTTATTGAGTCAGATGGGGAAACTCCTGAAGACGAAGTATCCAAAAATTTATTGCGCGAAGACTTAGAAAGTGTTTTAAATAGTTTGAGTCCCCGCGAACGGGATGTATTACGCTTAAGGTATGGCTTGGATGACGGTCGAATGAAGACTTTAGAAGAAATTGGGCAAATATTTAATGTAACTCGTGAGCGGATTCGACAAATTGAAGCTAAAGCCCTCAGAAAGTTACGACATCCAAATCGGAACAGTATTCTTAAAGAATATATCCGCTAGAAAAGTTAGTTGGTTGTTTGTTACCCAGCTTTTTTGAAGTATCAGCGTTGCTGAATAATAGTATGAGTTTATTTTCTGGCGAGCAGAAGTTTAACTATATTTATTTGCTAATTCATACTAGGAATCAGCAACGCTTAAAATTAGCTAATCATCATATACTATAGAATAGTTCTAAGGAACTTTATTATACCTCCCTATAACCAACATTCCGCACTTCTCAACATGAAATTGATGATTTTTATTAATCTATCGCACCTAATACTCTCCCTAAAACCCTTATAGCTATGGGCATCGATTTTCACTGTTATAGTCATTCCGAATAAGAATGGGAAACTTTTTTAGCGCCTACCCTCTCACAGCAAGAAAACCTTGTCTCAATCTAAACCAGAATGACTATATCAAGAATTGTAACTAATTTTTGATGAGCAAATTAGTTATTAAGAAATTTTATTAATATTGAGTTCTATAATGAGGGTTTTTCCTACAAGTCTCTTTCAAAATGTAAATATAGATGAAGATGTGCAGAATGTCGAGTGATGTCGGCTATAATTATTTCTGAAATTAAAATTATCTCAGTACTTTCCAATTACTAATTTGCCATTTTTGATTCCGACGAACTAAATCATAACGAACAAACAAGTTTTCATTGTTAGAATTAGTCAATTGACCATTCTCATAAAACTCTACCTTTTCTCTAACTTGAGCATCTACTTGAGCTTGATTAACATCTATATTATTCATCTTTACACTGTTGATCTCTAAATTATGCTCATACTTGCGGTAAAATTTTTCTCGCTTCAGGGCATTAGCTGTAGGCAACCAACGAGAAAGTGCTGGATCCACTAAGATGTTTGGTAATTGTTCAATTTGATGATTAGAACCAAGGGCAGAAGCCTTAATATCTAACCAACTTTGAATTGCTAGTCGTGCTACTTCTTTTGTGATTGGTCCTGACCCTACGAGGTTTGGCAAATCAGGTTCTGGGATTTCTATTGGAGATCTGTCCAATTGTATCATAGGTTGTTCTTTTTTTAATCCTAATAACCAGCCAATAGTTTTAATTATTAACAACCCACTAAATCCTATTGCCAAGAATCCCACAACTGTAATTAATATTAAACGACCAAACTTAACAGGCTCTCTTCTACCTAAAGTTTTGCGTGGACGATTCTCTAGGATAGATTGGGGTAACCCTTCACTGCCCACAGACGTACTTTCATGAAATTCAGGTAAATTACTTATGTTCTTTTCCCTAATTCTCTCTGAATAGTCACTATAACTTGGACTAGTTACTTGTTGTGGTACACCTCTAATACGTGATGATTTTTGTAATGCTTGAAGCGAATTATCTGAACTAGCTCCTGGTAGATTAGAGCTTCCCTTACTTGCAAAAGCAACAGTAGCAGTAGTAGTACCTATACCAGAAGTACCTTTATGATCTAAATCTGATACTTTGGAGTTGTCGAGTTCCTTGGGATCGAACATTTGTTTTGTATCGCGATCGCGACGAGGTTGAACAACTACCCATTGATTAGCTGTCTCTTCTTCTGTTGGTAAAGCTTCTAGATAAGCTTGAACTTGCTGATCTGCAAAATAGTCTTTTAAAGAAGCTGACTTCTCAGACAAATCACGGAAATGTGGAAACACCTCCTCTGTCAACCAATGTTCGGCATAAAGACATAAGCCTGGTAATAAATCTGGAGATTGTTGAGAATTTTCCTTAATAAAAGATAGAGGTTCGTTTTCGTGGCTAAGTTCTAATGAACGACTAGCCTCTTCGGTTTGCCCTAAAAGTAAAGCACAGACTGATTTCTCTAAATTTACATCTTGACTCCGACCCAATTGTATTAACATCAACTTAGCCCTACGAATCAAGGCTGGTTGTTTTTCAGCAAACCCTTTAGCTAAAAAAGTATAAACTGCTAGATATGTACCTACTGCTGAAGGACGACGAGCTTCAGCCTCAAATAATTTCTTTTGCTCTGCTGTAGTTAAGTGTTGACGTAGCTGCTGCACAAACTTCAGAAAATCCTCTATCCCAAGTCCAGATAGATCTTCACCTTTACCATCAATTCCTCCTCGTTCATTCAACATATCTTGAAGAATTTCTATTCCACGGCGACGATCTAAAGCTATTTCTTCTGGTAGTGCTATTAGCTCTATTATCCTATAAGGGCGTAGCTTATAAAGGTCAGCTTGTATCTCTCCTCGTACTTGGACAAATAGGTTTTCTCGTAGCAACAACCCTAGGCCCGCTTCTAAAGCTGTAGCTGCACTTTCATATTGTCCTTGTTGCCATTTCTCTCTGCCCAGTTCTAAATTTGCTAGAGCCACTGTAAGGACAACATCTGGCAAAACTAATGCTGGGTCTCCAAAACGTCCATCTTTTATAGTAATACTATTATTTAGAAGATAAGGATCAGTAATTTGCAATACTAACTCATATTCTCCTAACTCTTGTAAAATCAGGATTATGCCCACAAATTGTGGATATTCTATTTCTATGCTAGGAGTATTAGAATCAAACTCAGAGGCAAGTTTAATCTCTTTGTTCTGAGAACTTATCCTTTTTCCTAAACGCCTAGAAGCAATTTTTGGAATAACTTCTCCAATTTCGTGAAGTTTTGTTTCTTTTTCCTCCCCTTTATCAAGATTTATCTGAGAACTTGGACTTAATTCTTCTACTGCTGGCTCGTATATTTTAGCTAAAAAGCCGCCATCATAGTTTTGGCGTTTTTCAGGATCGCAAAGAACAGCATAAGCCTCATCGATAAGCTGTTTACGAGCAACTATTGTTGCCTCAGAATACTCCCTTCTAGGAAACTGCTGAGTGCGGTCTCGATGTGCCTGCTTTAACTGTTCGGCAGTAGCCTGAATTGGTAAACCTAAAATTCGATAATAATCTAGTGGAATCCGCACAGTGCATTTCCTCAAAGGCGAGTTACTATATTAGTTAATAATATCGTTTTTTGCTTGCTAATAAAGGTTTTTTTGTTACTTTACAACATTCTCGGTTATGAAGCTAGTAAAATTTGTTTGCTTTGATACACCATTCCCATATAAGCTGATAATTATAAAGTCATTAGGGACTTTTGCTAAACATTACACAAATTACACAAACAAAATTTCTCAATTAATAATACTAGCTTAGGACATATAAAATGATCCAAGAACGTACCGTACCTAATTTTGATACTAATAGTATAAAAATCACTAAAGAAGAAGGATTAATACTATATGAAGATATGGTTTTAGGACGCTTGTTTGAAGATAAATGTGCTGAAATGTATTACCGAGGTAAAATGTTTGGATTTGTCCATCTGTATAATGGACAAGAAGCAGTTTCTTCCGGTGTGATTAAAGCCATGCGCCAAGATGAAGATTTTGTTTGTAGCACTTATAGAGACCATGTTCATGCTCTAAGTGCTGGTGTACCTGCACGGGAAGTAATGGCTGAATTATTTGGCAAAGCTACAGGTTGTTCTCAAGGTCGTGGTGGTTCGATGCATATGTTCTCGGCTACACACAATCTATTGGGAGGTTATGCTTTTGTTGCTGAAGGTATTCCAGTCGCCACTGGGGCAGCTTTTCAGAGTAAATATCGTCGCGAAACTATGGGAAATGAAACTGCTAACCAAGTAACAGCTTGTTTCTTTGGAGATGGAGCTTGCAATAATGGCCAGTTTTTTGAATGTCTTAATATGGCTACATTGTGGAAACTACCAATTATTTACGTAGTAGAAAATAACAAATGGGCAATTGGTATGGCTCACGAACGCGCTACTTCTGAACCGGAAATTTACAAAAAAGCTCATGCCTTTGGTATGGTAGGTGTGGAAGTTGATGGTATGGATGTATTAGCAGTAAATTCTTCTGCTCAGGAAGCTGTTGCTCGGGCTCGTGCTGGAGAAGGGCCAACTTTAATTGAAGCTTTGACTTATCGTTTCCGAGGACATTCTTTGGCGGACCCTGATGAATTACGAGATCAAGAAGAAAAGGAATATTGGTTTTCTCGTGACCCTATTAAACAATTTACAACTTACTTAACAGAAAATAATTTGGTAGATGTTGCAGAGTTAATAGCAATTGATCAAAAGATTGAGAAGTTAATTACTGAAGCTGTTGATTTTGCTACCAAGAGTCCAGAACCAGGGTCAGATGAACTATATCGGTACGTTTTTGCAGAGGATTAGTTAGTCAAGATAGATTGTTGATTTAATTGTAATTAAGTAATTGGGTTTCTCGTTTTTAGCTAAATCCTCCAAAAACTTAACACCATAATTTTTAATTTGGTGTGATCTGAATCTGTGGTGGTCAATTAATGGGACATCAAGTCCCATTAATTAGGGTTTGCTGAAAAAGTCTTTTTCAGAAGTAGGGGACCCACTCCTAATATCTTCCAGGAGGAAATGTAGGGACGTTGCATAACCAAAATGAGTTTTCCTGACGGAATGCTGCTCAAACATGTCGCGTAGCGTTAGCGGAGCTTTGCGTTAGCAAAACGTCCCTACAGAGGAATGGGAAATTGATAGAGTAGGTAGTCGGATATATTTGTACCTTGATTTTTATGCCTAGGGAGCGACCAAAATACTAACTTTTTGAGCTTTCAGGACCGAAAACTAGACACTTTTCTCAAGGCCAAAAAGTTACAGTAACCTGAAACAGATCCTATTGAATTATGGTGGTCTTGACATCCTCCCCGGCCTAAAGGCACTGGGTAACAACCGAGCCTTAGCCCCTCAGCGGTTTGACATCTCACAGGCTGCTACTACTTTGGCAGTAGTCTGGCTGCTGGCCTCCCTGTCCGTTTTTTGTCTCGGTAAGCCCACCCGCGACTAATATATTTATTGTGAACTAAAAAGCAAGAAGGACATAACCTGTGGAAAAAAATAAACTAAAAAGTAGCCCGCTTATGGGCGAGGCTTTAAACCCAATTTTTCGGTAACTCAAATCTTTTTTGCGAAGTTTTTCTCCCACAACTAGCAGAAATGGTTAATAGAATCATTTCTGTTGCACTGCAAGTTAATAAATCCTCAACATTTAAAAAATTGGTTTGCTAAGTGCTGTTAATCTACCTCATAACAACGGGAAAAACTATATAAAATTAAACAACATCAATTATTACCCACATATAAGGGTATCTGAGCTAAGATATTCTACAATTAAAATAACGGTTATTAAATTTTTATGGATAGGGATAGCACCTGGTGATTACATTAAAAATTAGCTATGGTTGACGGGGCTTTGGGTCAGTGATCAGCTAATTTTTTTGACTCTATATAATATTGTCTTTGCGTAAGTCCTGATATATGTAACTTAATATTGTAGTTCTATGTGTGGGTATGGTGAAAATTAACTTCCCAAAAGTTAAGTAGGTAAAGGAAAAAGCTAAATAGTAAATTTCAATGGCTCTGAAACACTAAACATCAAAATGAAATTACTAATTATCGGTAAGGATTCAGGTGTCTCAAACCCAGTCAGAGAGTGAATTATGAAAATGACTGACCCAGGAATTTAATAATCTCATTCTCAATCATGACGAAAATCAAGGTTTGTAGCCATTTCAGTCTTGAGAATATAATTTGGGAAGCAATTACTCTAAATGCTTATCCTTCAAGACTTATAGACTTTTCCATGGGACCTGAATCCTTAGCATTCAGGAGTATAAAGTCAGAGACTTCTCAATAAAAAAGTATTCCTTTTGGATCAAATTTCCAGCCTTAGTGGGAATCAAATCAAATAAGTAAGTAAAGTCCACAAATTGGATAATTTATTTTTTACTACGCCTTAAGTAATAGACTAAATAAATATTGTAGGAGAATTTAAAGAAAACTTCTCCATTAGGGGGCAAGAATTTTTACAGCGCTTTCCGTTGCTCTGATGTACACCAACGCGGGCTAGATGTCCCTCATACATGATTTTTACCATTTACCCTGTACCTTATTGGCCCGAAATCTGCTGTAATTTTTGATAGACTAACCAATTACAGATAAATAACAATGAAAAATACAATAGGCAAAGTATTTTGGAAACAACCTTTAACTTATTTATTACTACTAGCAGGAGCAGTCGGAGCATTATTAGGTGAGCGCCTGATATTCCAAACAAGTAGCTCTCTGGAAAACTCAAGCCAGCTTACTCAATTATCAGTTACTCAATCTCTTAGCAAAACTGATAATACTTCTAACTTAAAAAAGTCTACTTGGCTACCAGTTAAAGCACCCATTTCCAATAGTAACTTTATTGTAGATGCGGTCCAAAAAAATGGCCCAGCAGTGGTCAGGATTAATGCTTCTCGAACCGTTAACCAAAGACCTAATATGTTTGGCAGAGGAATACCAGAAGATTTCTATGGTTTTGAATTACCTAGATCCCGTAATGGTCCAGTTGAGCAAGGAACTGGTTCTGGTTTTATCATCAGTTCTGATGGTAATATTTTGACAAATGCTCATGTTGTCGAGGGTTCAAATATTGTAGAAGTTGTACTTAAAGATGGTCGTCGCTTTCAAGGTCAAGTATTGGGTACAGATTCTGTAACTGATGTAGCAGTAGTTAAAATTGATGCTGATAATCTTCCAACTGTTTCTCTAGGAGATTCAAATAATCTGCAACCTGGAGAATGGGCGATCGCTATTGGTAACCCTCTAGGTCTAGATAATTCTGTGACAGTGGGAATAATTAGTGCCACAGGTCGTTCTAGTAATGATGTGGGTGTTCCAGATAAGCGGGTAGGATTTATTCAAACGGATGCAGCGATTAATCCTGGTAATTCTGGTGGCCCTCTGTTAAATCAAAATGGTGAGGTAATTGGTATTAATACAGCTATTATTGATGGGGCTCAAGGTTTAGGATTTGCAATTCCTATTAATAATGCCCAACAAATTGCTCAACAATTAATCAAGGTAGGTAAAGCAGAACATGCTTATTTAGGTATTGCTATGCAAACACTTACACCACAACTTAAGCAAGAACTTAACCGAAACTTCAATACAAATATGTTTAGGGATAAAGGTGTATTAGTAATGCAAGTTGTTCCTAATTCTCCTGCTGATCAAAGTGGTTTACAACCCGGAGATATAATTGAAAAAATTGATAATCAAACTATTACTTCATCTGAAAATGTACAACAAATTGTTCAAAAGAAAACAGTAGGTAGTTTGTTAGAGTTAGAAATTAATCGGAATGGTCAAAACTTGAATTTTCAGGTGCGAACTGGAAATTTACCATCTCGATTAAGAGGATAATTTGGAGATTATTTCGGTTTTTTACGGTCGTGCTACATTTTAATAGATACCTTCAGAAACTAAGTTTTAGTCTAGTAGTTTTCATGGGAGCATCTTGTTCCCTTTCTAAGAGTTGTTAGTTCCCATCCATGTACTAAGCTTTTCTGCATTGAAATGACTTATTGTTGTATGCCTCGTTCAGAGAAAAACCCTTCTAAATTATCAAATTCTGAATTCTAAATTCTAGCTAAGCTAATACGCATTTTAAATCAGTATTAGCTTAATTACCTACATTCCGTACATCAAAATGTAGTATCTCACATTCCGCACTTCTTAACATTAACTTGATAAGTTTTATTAATGTATCGCCCATAATGCAATCCCTGAGACCTTTATAGCTATGGACATCGATTTTTCCTGTGATCAAGAATTGTAACTAATTTTCTCATCAAGAATTAGTTATAGTCATTCCGAATAAGAATGGGATACTTTTTCAGCTAAAAACCCTTTCACAGCAAGAAAATCTTGTCTCAATCTAAATCAGAATGACTATATTAATAATTTTTATTGACATCAAGTTCTAGAATGAATGTTTTTCCTATAAGTCTCTTTGAAAATATAAATATACATAAAGATATATGAAGATCTGCGGAATGTCGGTAGTATATTAAACTAGGGATTGAAAACCTGACCTGATAATAACTAGATTGAAAACCTTGCCTGATAATAACTATGAAGTTTGTATGTCAAAATAAATATTACATAACCTATTGATAGTTATTAGTAATAACAGAGGCTATAATACAACTAATTCGTTACAAATTCTCCTTGTAGTGTACTTATGGTAAAGAATGTGGGTTATTACGATCCCTAATGACGAAACCAATCCTATTTTCTTGATGTTAATCGTGAATTGTGCCACTTTTTGATAATAGGTTTGGAGTATTGGTTGTTCGTTGACATCCTCCCCGGCCTAAAGGTACAGGAATTCCTACCGAGCCGTATATCCTCGGCGGGTTGAGGTTTCACGGGCTGCCGCTACTTTGGCAGTAGTCTTACACTTGCCGACCCGTCCGTTTTTTGTCTCGGATTGTCTCGGATTGCCCACCCGCGACTAATATATTTCCTGTGAACTAAAAACCATGGTAACATGACCTGTGAAAAAAATCAACTAAAAAGTCCCCCGCTTATGGGCGAGGCTTTAAACCCAATTTTTTGGTAAAACTTTCAGAGTTTATTTCTTGTTTTTTAATTATTACAACCTATGGGCGGTTTGCTTGGAAAATATCGTAGTATTTTTCATCCTTTTCCCCTTTCAGTGATACTTGAGATAAAAAAATCCTAATGTAATAATTTTTTTGAGAATTATAATTATTTATTCTTGTCAAGAATGAAGATTAATTAAGATGAATATGGATGATGAAAATCAATAGGGAAAAAATTATGGGAGAATTAGAAGTAGCTCAGTTAGGCAATAATATATTACGATGTCAAGCTCAACCTGTTAATAATATTTTGCATAAAAAATTACAGCAAATCATTGATAATTTAATTGTTACAGTCATTGCAACAAATGGTGTAGGAATTGCTGCTCCACAAGTTTCAATTAACGATCGCTTATTCATCATTGCCTCAAGACCAAATCTTAGATATCCCAAAGCTCCAAAAATGGATCCAAAAGCTATTATTAACCCTAGATTAATATCTCATTCAGAAGATAGAGTCAAAGGGTGGGAAGGTTGTTTAAGTGTGCCAGGAATTAGGGGTTTAGTACCAAGATATAGAGTAATAAATGTAGAGTATACTAATAGAGAAGGAAAACTAGAAAGACAAGAATTAACAGATTTTGTTGCTAGAATTTTTCAGCATGAATACGATCATCTAGAAGGTCTAGTCTTTTTAGATCGTGTGGAAAGTACCACAGATTTAATGACAGAAGATGAATATCAGAAGCAAATTATCCAATTAAGAAATTAGGAGGTAGAAGTTAAGGGAAAATTTCGGAGTGTTAAGCACAATATTTATCTTACATTCCCCACGTCAAAATGTAGTATCTAAAACTAGCGATTATAAAGCTTTGCTTGATAATAACTATGAAGTTTATAAGTAAAAATACATATTACATAAACTATTAATAATTATTAGCAATAATAAAGATTGTAATCCACATTCCTCGTTAAAAATACCCTTATAGCCCACATTCCGCACTTATTAACATTGAATTGATAAGTTTTATTTCTCTATCGCCCCAAATGCTCTCCCTGAAAGCCTTATAGCTATGGACATCGATTTTCACTATTATAAAGAATTGTAACTAATTTTTGATGAGAAAATTAGTTATTAATAAAATGTATTGATATTGACTTCTAGAATGAAGTCTTTTCCTATAAGTCTCTTTGAAAATGTAAATATACATTTAAAGATATATGAAGATCTGCGGAATGTCGGTTATAGTATATTTGTGGTGCGCAATGTGGGCTAAATAGTAAAGGTTGGTTTAAATCAGACTTTTGTCATCCTGGGACTGTCATTACCAGATATCTTCATTAAAATTTTGTTGTAGTCGTTTTCTGTAATCTATAGTTGTGCTAGTTGTAGTTAAAAATAGTAAATAAATCGAGGAAATATTTATGAGTATTAATCTTAGCAAAGGTGAAAGAATTAGTCTGTCTAAAGAAGCGCCTGGAATGAAAAAAGCTGCAGCAGGTTTAGGATGGGATGTAAATGTCTCAGATACAGGTTCAGATTTTGACCTTGATGTTTCTGTGTTTATGTTAGGAGCAAGTGGCAAAATTCCTCAAGAGAAATATTTTGTTTTTTATAATAATCTTAAATCTGCTGATGATTCAGTAGAGTCTATGGGAGATAGTCGCACAGGAAAAGGAGAGGGAGATGATGAGACTATCACTGTAGATTTATCAAAGGTTGATTCGACAATTGAAGAAGTTATTTTTGTTGTTACTATACATGAAGCAGAAAAAAGAAGGCAAAACTTTGGGCAAGTGAGAAATTCTTACATTAGAATTTATAATGTGGAAACTCAAGAAGAAATAACTAAGTATGAATTAGAAGAAGATTTTTCGAGAGAAACTGCTATAGAGTTTGGGAAATTGTATAAAAAGAATGGTGAATGGAAATTTCAAGCTGTGGGAGAAGGTTATAATTCTGGCTTAGAAAGTTTTGTACAACAATATACCTAATAAATACAGCAGATTTCGGGCAAATCATTGACAGGGTAAATGCTGAAAATCATATATTGCAAGCATCTTGCCCGTGTTGGTGTCCCTTATAACAACGGAAAACGCTGTAAATAATACCAATTTCCTTAAGTATGGCTACACATCATATGTCAACATTTGATAAATATTAAGACAAGCAGTGTGGTCTAAGTTTATGAAATTGGTAGAACTAGACAGTAAAAAGTTCTGAGAATAACTATTGCTAGATAAAGCTTTCAACTATCTCAAGTTTAAAAACTCTCTCAAAAAAAACTGTAGGTGTTGTAAAGTTTGTCCAGTAATACTTTCAGCATTAAAAGCAAATCATTTTTTAGAAGAACTTTGTACTTTCCAGTAAGGGTGATCAGGACCATAACAAATTTCAAGGCCAAACAAATCCCAAACTCTCTTGATGAGACGTAAATACATCTTTGTTTGGATCTAATCACCAGGGGCAAACGATACTTGTCAATAAACAGGGTATTATTATCAATAAACCATTGTCAATTCCACTTGTTGACAATAGACTTTCCAGATAGAGTGTTTATTTAATTTTAAAATATGTATAGGAATCAGCAAATTAGATGCATTTGCTCTGATATTATCACTTGATAAAATGGTAAGATATCAGTGTACGAAATGCTTTTAAAGTATCAGTAAAGGTTTCTCAAGTATTCCAGGCCCAATATCTTCTTTACCCAAGCTACCTCTTGGCTTCTCTGTATAAAACTTGCACCCAATTTCTCCCTTGAATCAGTAAACAATATATACAAGGTATAGTAATTCCCATAGTTATAAGATATATTTATGATTAAAACGAAAACTATTATGGTATAGAACAATTAGATGAACTTTTCAAATAACAGAACGGCAACAAAAATCTTTAACTGAACTGTCTTAAAATATAAATAGGTTTAGTATAGAAAATAATTTCGAGTATATATTTGAAAATCTACTTGAAAGATGCTTAGAATTATTTATTCAGAGAGGGAAAATAAATGTCTGTTAAACTTAGTAAAGGTCACAGAATTAATCTTTCTAAGGATGCACCAGGGTTAACAAAAGTGGCTATTGGTTTGGGATGGGATGTTAATCCTACTGATACAGGTAAAGAATTTGATTTAGATGCCTCTGTGTTTATGTTAGGAGATAATGGCAAAATTGTAGAGGACGAATACTTTGTTTTCTATAATAATTTAAAATCTCCAGATGGTTCTGTAAAGCATTGGGGAGATAACAGAACTGGAGAAGGGGAAAAGGATGATGAAACAATAGAAGTAGATTTAACTAATATTAATTTTAGTATTGAAGAACTACTTTTTGTTGTAACTATCCATGAAGCAGAAAAAAGAAGGCAAAATTTTGGGCAAGTTAAAAATTCTTTTATTAGAATTTATGACTTAGAGACTCAAGAAGAAATAATAAAGTATGAATTAGAAGAAGATTTTTCCAGAGAAACTGCTATAGAATTTGGTCGTCTCTACAAGAAAAATGGTGAATGGAGATTTCAAGCAGTCGGAACAGGATATAATACTGGGTTACAAACTTTTGTAGAAAAATACGTTTACTAACTGTACATGAAAGATTGAGTTGCTTTTGTGGCCAAAATTCATCAAACTGGTATGATTCCTGTTTGACTTTCGTTAAAATTTTTCAGAGTTTATATAAGGTAATAAATATATGACTATAAATCTTAAAAAAGGACAAAAAATTGTCCTTGAGAAAAGTAAATATGATCTATCAAGACTGACAATGGGACTAGGATGGGATATAGCCAAATCTTCAGTGGGTTTAGCAGGTTTATTTGGTAATAGATCAGAGTTTGACCTTGATGGTTATGCAATTTTATTAGGAGAGAATGACAAACTCAAAAATTACAAAGAAGATGTAATTTATTATGGTCATTTAGAATCTAAGGATAAGACAATAATTCATTCAGGGGATAATCTGACTGGAGAAGGAGATGGAGATGATGAACAAATAATCTTGAAACTAAACTCTATTCCTGAAAAATACCAAAAAATCATCCTAGCAGTAAGTATTTATCAAGCTAAAGAAAGGAAACAACAATTTGGAATGGTAGAAAATGCTTTTGTTAGAGCTGTTGATTATAAAGGGGTAGAAATAGCAAGATATACCTTATCTGGTAATGGTACTTACCAAGGTAAGATATCAATGTTAATGGGAGCAATTTATCGAGATAATACATTGTGGAAATTTAATGCTTTGGGGGATCCTTTGGATAGTGATATGAATGGTGTAGTAAGTTCATTCATGAAATAAATTGAGCTAGTTTCACCAAATAATTAACTTTTCAAGCCTTTCCAAATCCTGGAGAAAGGGTATGTTTTTTTTAATTATGCCCAAGGGTTGTGGAGAATGGGGAGAGAAAGGGAAGTATGAGAAGAATTTTTGACCAACTTTTTGTATAAACCAGCATACTTTTGTTGAAATTTTATACTGAATAAAAGTATAGCAATCCTATTTTATTTGTGTCAAAAACATTGCCACTTTTTGGTATGGGGGTTTGGAGGCAATAGGCAATGGGTAAAAGTTTCAGAGTTTATTTCTAGTTTTTGAATTGTTACAACCTATTTAGGATTGCTTTAGATTGGCTCAACAATAATTAAAATTTAATTCTATACTTTTCTATACTTCAAAAACTGTTTAAAAAGCTAATGCTACTATAGCAATTATATCTGAATTTGTGATATAAATGGGCTCCTTGAAGACAGGAGGCAGAAGGTAGAAAGCAGAAGGAATAGGAGTTGGAACTCTTTTTTAGAAGGCATGTGATTTTACATAATGATTCAGAATTGCTATATGTTTCATCAACCATTAAATAGAGTGTAAATACCTGAAAAAACTTTTTGATAAAATTCATTTGTTAACTTTTGACTTTGAAATTTTGACTTTTGGGTTTATGAAGGATTATTGCTTTGTTTCAAAGAAATGAGACTCAGGTGATGGCCATCGATTATCATTAGAAATGAATTAATATATGATTAATAAATAAGTATCAATGTACAGGAAATTTCTTGAATACTTAGAAAAAGAATTATTTAGCAAATTTGAATTTGACTTACGCAGTCGTCCAATTCCTGCTGGTTTAGAAGCTAATGTTAGCAATAGAAGGAAAAATCAAACTACGATTCAGAGTTGGTGCTATGAGTGTGCCGAACTAAGAAAAATACGTTATACATATATTGATGCAGGAGCTGCAGCTCAGGTTTTTAATAGTGTGATTTATCCTAGTTACCACTACGATATCCCACTACTAGGGATTGACTTATTATCTTTCGGTAAAAATAAAATCTTAATAGTATTAGACTTTCAACCTTTATTCCAAGAAGAATTGTACTTGACTAAGTATATAGAACCAATGAGATCACTACGAGAAAAATATAATGACTTGGCTCAAAATTTAGAAATGAAATTTTACGATGCCAATCAATATTTTTCTAAGTATTTATTATTTGCTAAAACAGATCCAGAGACAGTACAAACTAAATTTTTCCAAGCTTATCAAGATTACATTAGTTTGTATTGGCAAATGTTAGACCAAGCAGAAACTCTCCAGACAGAAGCAGAGATTGAAAAGATACGTAAAGCCCAAAAAGATTACGATCAATATAGTGCTGAACGAGATCCAGCATCAGGATTATTTAATAGTTATTTTGGCCGTGAATGGTCAGAAAAATTTCTCTACGAATTCTTATTTGAAGATGCTGTACCATTAGCCGTGCCTGCTACCACTCGATGACTTTGTTAACTATTAATTTAAGAATTTAACTCACACCTATCCAATAATTTCAGGGAGGTGTGAGCTAATTTTTATCAATGTAATTGCTGAAATATGATGTAAGTATTCAGCACTCAGCTATTAACTATTAATAATTATAGCAATCGTATTTTATTTGTGTCCAAAATCTTACCGCTTTTTGGTATAGGGGTTTGGGAGGAATGTTCAATAGGTAAGAATTTCGGAGTTTATTTCTAATTTTTGAATTATCACAACCTAATTTAGGGCTTGCTGAAAAAGTCTTTTTCAGGAGTAGGGTGACCCACCCCGAAAATCTCCCAGGAGGAGAAGTAGGGACGTTTTGCTAACGCAAAGCTCCGCTAACGCTAAGGGACATGTTTGCGCAGCATTCCGTCAGGAAAACGCATTTTTGTTATGCAATGTCCCTACAGAGGAACGGGAAATTGGTAGAAGAGGTAGTAGGATCTATTTGTCCCTTCATTTTTCTGCCATAGGAGTGCCCGAAATCCTAACTTTTTCAGCCTTTTACCACCAAAAAGCTAGTATTTTTTGCCACCCAAATCAGGCTAAAGCTTTAAACCCATAAAAAAGAAAATTTCGGATTTTCTTACCCCCCTATTACTCAAGGTACTTATAACTGATAGCTAAAATGACACCCACCGAAAATATTGTGAATTTATATCAACCTTTTCTCGATTATGCTTTAAGTCAGCTTAAGCAGGAACTAGAACTACAATTTTACCCTATACCCTCCGGATTTGAGCATAAAGTGGCTATGACTGGTAAGGGCAAAAAAGAACAAGAAGTACAGACAATCAGTTATGCCTACTGTAGCCCTAAACTCCGGCAAATTAGAGCAGCCCATGTCCAAGGTGGCAGTGTGCTCCAAGTGTTAAATTTTGTCATATTCCCTCATCTTAATTATGACTTACCCTTTTTTGGGGCAGACCTCGTTACCTTACCAGGAGGACATTTAATCGCCCTAGATATGCAGCCCTTATTTCGGGATGACCCCCAGTATCAAAAAAAGTATACTCAGCCAATATGGGAGACATTCCAAAAACATCATAAATATTTACCTTGGGGAGGTGATTTTCCAAAAGAAGCAACTCCATTCTTTTCTCCAGCTTTTCTCTGGACTCGTCCTCAGAAAACTGAGTTAGTTGAGACAAGAGTCTTCGAGGCATTCAAGGATTACCTGCAAGCTTATTTAATTTTTGTAAAACAAGCAGAACACATTACTAATCCAGAGAAATTAGCAGCAATTAAGGAGGCCCAACTGCGTTATCTCAGATATCGAGCCGAGAAAGATCCAGCTAGGGGGATGTTTGCCAGGTTTTATGGCCATGAGTGGACAGAAGAGTATATTCATGGCTTTCTGTTTGACTTAGAAAGGAAATTGGCCTTGAACTCTGCTTAACATTTCTACATTTCTATATTAAAGAAGTTTGTTAATAATTTGTAACAAACAAAAATACAACAGCATTGTATAAAGAATATCTGAAGGGTTTAAAGGACAGGGGAAAATCAAGAAGATAACATATTTATAAGCTGAAAAGGCTTCTCATAAAAAGTGTAAGATTTTCTCAGGATTCTTAAACAATCTTGATTTTAACTTTTCCAGGCATGGACACCTAACCTGAAAAACTAAAAAAATACCCATAAAATCAAAAAGCAACTAAAAAAAAGTGAATTAGGAGAATTATTCAATGTTTGATGCTTTCACAAAGGTAGTTTCCCAGGCAGATGCCAGTGGTGATTTTGTTCCTGCTGGTACAATTGACTCTCTGAGTCAAATGGTTACAGAGAGCAATAAGCGTTTGGATGCAGTTAACCGTATTAGTAGCAATGCTTCTACTATTGTTGCTAATGCAGCTCGTTCTTTATTCGCAGAACAGCCTCAGTTGATTGCTCCTGGTGGAAATGCTTATACAAGCCGTCGTATGGCAGCTTGTTTGCGTGACATGGAAATTATTCTACGTTATATAACTTATGCTATTTTCTCTGGTGATGCAAGTGTACTAAATGACCGTTGTCTCAATGGCCTTCGTGAAACATACCTGGCCTTAGGAACTCCTGGCCCTTCAGTAGCAGCAGGGGTAGAAAAAATGAAAGATGCAGCTATTGCTATTGCTAACGAGCCTAATGGTATTACTTCTGGAGATTGCTCCTCTCTAATATCTGAGATTTCTAGCTACTTTGAGCTTGCTGCAAACGCAGTTGCCTAAAAAAACTGTAAAAAACTTTTTTGTAACGATGCACCCTAGCATCTCTACAGCTTTTAAAATTGTACCAAAAATTCTACTCACAATCATAAGGAAAGTACCTCAAATATGAAAACTCCTCTAACTGAAGCAGTAAGTGCTGCTGATTCTCAAGGCCGCTTTTTAACTAACACAGAAATGTCTGCTGCCTATGGTCGTTTTATTCGTGCTAAGGAATGCTTAACAGCTGCTAAACAGCTGAGTGAGAAGTCAAACTTATTGATTGATGGAGCTGCTCAAGCAGTATACAATAAGTTTCCTTACACTACAAGTATGCAGGGACCTAACTATGCTTCTACTTCTGTAGGAAAGGAAAAGTGTATCCGTGATATTAGCTATTATCTGCGGATGGTAACATATTGTCTGATTGCTGGTGGTACAGGTCCTATGGATGAGTATTTGATTGCAGGTATTAGTGAAATCAATAGCACTTTCGAGTTATCTCCTAGCTGGTACATTGAAGCTCTCAAGTATATCAAAGCTAATCACGGAATAGCTGGTCAAAGTGGAACTGAAGCTAATAACTATATTGATTACGCTATTAATGCTCTTAGTTAGTAGTTAGCATAGTAACTAGGTGGTGAATGTGAATTTCATAAAATCCGACATGGCTAGTTTGCAGCTTAGCAATTGTCAATAGTGTAATTAATACAGGACTTACGCAAAGGCACTATATATAGAGCCTTGGTGTATTACGAAGTGAGATTTTCATGTCGCGAAGCGTTCGCTCCGCTTTGCGTCAGCAAAACACAGCCTACCAATAGTCTTCATACGTAAGTCCTATAATCATTTTCCGGTTTGATTTTGTTTTCATTCCTAAGTTAACTACCCTGAACTAATATTAAACTTAACCCGGACAGGTATATGAGTACTGCTTGTAGTTAGCTTATTCGTCGATAAGCCTCACGTTATAATCTTTGATTTTGCGTGAGATGAATCGACGGTCAATCAATGGGACATCAAGTCCCATTGATTGACGATACTGCGGTATAGTAATAGACCGTGATGTAAGCTTAGCGATTGTTAATGTTTAAATGACTCAGAAGAAAAAATGAACGAAACAATGACCAAAAAATAATATCAATAGCCTGCCCTTTATGAGGGGATGATCAAGAATAAACTTCAGTATTTTAAGCATAAGTCTTCAGCTAAAGGTACTGATAACTAATAACTAATAACTGATAACTGAAATGACGGCTCTTAATTCTCCTCAACCGATAAACAATGCTGAAGCTGCTATAACTGCTTTGAAGAATAGCGAAGATGAAGGAGTGCGTTATTATGCTGCTTGGTGGCTAGGCAAAAAGCGTATTATGAAGGCTGTTCCTCTATTGTGTGAATGTCTTAAGGACGAGCGAGAGCAAACTGCTCTGGGAGGCTATCCTCTTCGGCGTCAGGCAGCACGTTCATTAGGAATGTTAAAAGATTCACAAGCAGTTACAGCATTGATTAAAGCTTTAGATTGCTCTGATCTAAGACTACAAGAAGCTGTGGTTCGAGCCTTGAAGGATATTGGTGATCGCGCGGCTATTCCTATATTACTTAAGTTGCTTAATTCAGGGATCAATGACTTGCTAATTGAGATATTAATTGAGGCGTTGACAGCTTTCAAAGTCTGGGAAGTTAAGGATCAGATTGAACCTTTTTTCAAGCACTCGTCTGAACGAGTAAAGTGTGCAGCAGCTCAATATTTCTATACTTTAACCCTTGAACCTCGTTACCTACAGATACTCTTGCAAACACTTGGTCATGAGAACCGCTTTTTGCGATATTCGGCAGCACTTGATATTTCTGCACTTGGTCAGGTTGAAACTGCCCCGGCTATTGTTAAGGCACAAATCCCTAACAATATCAAATTAGCAACTCTGAAGCGCATCTTAGAAGCACTCTTACAAGATAAGACAGATACAGAAGTTAAACGGCAAGAGCAAGAGAATTTCTTGTTCCAAACAATTGACGAACTACTTCTGGATGCTATTGAAGGAAACAATCCCAGAACGAATACTGTAGAGTCAAATCAGGAAGTTGGGAAAATTATGGGGTTGGTTGCTCAACAAAACACAACGTCTCAACAAGTACCTGAAAACCTGATATCAGAATTAATCGAAGCCGTTAAATCTCCCTATCCTCAAGTTAAAGCTGCTGCGATCCAAGGATTAGTAACACTGGCACCTGCTAGTGTTGATTCTATAATGCAAATATTTGAGATTGATGAAGATCAAGACTTGAGGGCTGGATTAACTCAAGCTTTAATGCAAATTGGCGACCCCCAAACATTGTCGCTGTTGGAAAAGGTGATTGGTTTTGATATAGCTACTCATTGTCAAGGGAAGATCCGTCGAGTTGCAGCTAGAGCTTTAGGTAAAATTGGTTGTCGAGCTTGTGCTCCTCCAGTCATCTTACGAGTAATTGAAAAGCTTAAGTGGACATTATTCCAGCCTGATGATTGGGCTCTGCGCTATAGTGCTGTTGTCTCACTCGAAGAAATCGGTAATAGGGATGCGATTCTTGCTTTACAGACAGCTTCGCAAGTTGAATCGGATATAATCGTGCGAATGAGGAGCGAACGTGCTTTATTTGCTGTAAGTTATATGGTTATAAGCTAATCAAGATGGCTTCCTAGCTCTAAAACTTACTCTATTTCTACGGCTCCTCTAGTGGGAATGTTAAAGCCTACATTCCGTACGAGAAGATGTAGTATAAAATAAGGAGTCAAAAGTTACGAGAAAATCATAATTGCTAGAGGTACTCTTTCCCTACGCGATATGAAAAAACCAGTACCTCCGGAGGAGGCTAACTGATATAGCACTAAGCATTTAGGTTAGGGCATTGGTAAATCCTGAAATTCAGCCAGGGATAACTTTTGACTTTTGACTTTTGACTTTTGACTTGCGCGTAGCGCTATAACTGAATAACTGATTACTGAAATGACCCACTCAACAGATATTATTACCTTGGCACGTTGGTTAGCTGCTGATTTCAGTAACCAAAAACAAGCCTTTGAGAACCCACCTCTCTTCGCCCACATTCGCGTCTGTATGCGTCCACTTCCATATAAACTACTTAATGGACTGAGCCTTTTTGTAGAGCAAGCTTATAACATGACTCTCAATCAACCCTATCGAGTTAGAATTCTTAAATTAGTCCCTTCAGAAGACCATATAGATATTCAAAACTATACCATTGATCAAGAAGCAGAATTTTATGGAGGTTCCCGTGACCCTCAACGCCTAGAAAATCTCAAAACTGAATACATTAAAAAACTTTCTGGTTGCACTCTTATTACCAAATGGACAGATAAGAGTTTTAGGGGTGAGGTAGAACCAGGAAAAGCTTGTACTGTAGTTCGTCAAGGGAAAATTACCTATCTAAAAAGTCATTTTGAGATAAATGAACATAAATTTATTAGCCATGACACAGGATATGACCCGGAAACTGATAAACAAGTCTGGGGAGCGATCGCTGGACCTTTTAAGTTTGTTCGTTGGGCTAGCTTTGCCGATGAAGTTATATAAGTACCTAGGCAAAATAGCAGAGCTCAAAACTCTGAACTCAGAAATGGGGGTGGCTTGCCATATTTTCAGTAGAGTTTAAATCAGAAAAATCTAACAGTCAATCCGTCATTGCATTAGACCCTGGTGTTCGGAGTTTTTAACAGGATTTGATGGAGAAAAGTTTATTGATATAGGGAATCGGGATATTACTAGAATATTTCGGTTTCCCTAAAGAGGTTCAACCAACCCATACAACCACAAATATTTATACTCCCATTGTTGAGTTCCTTTAGGCTTTATACCTTTAAAAGTTATTACTTTTCCTGTAATAGTTTTTAACCCAATCCTCGTTTCATCACTACAAAATAACCTGATTTTATTCCAGAATTTACCCTAGAATTTATACTTTTTAATAGCTTTTTCTAGCAGTTATGGCATTTTTTTTTAATTGTTCAACATCTGTTGGATTCTGTTTACTACTTATTAGATGTGGCACTTTTAATGAGGTTACTATCCCTACAAAGGGATCCTAGGCCATGAATTTGTCGGTGTAGTGAAACAAGGACCAGAAAATTTACTCAATCAAAGAGTAGTAGGAGAAATTAATGTGGCTTGTGGTCATTGTCGCTTTTGTCTGAGTAACCAACACACCCATTGTGAAAATCGGACAGTCTTGGGAATAGTTAATCGCAACGGAGCTTTTGCCGAATATTTAACCTTGCCAGTCAAAAATCTCCATTCCGTACCTGAAAATATCTCAACCGATGAAGCTACATTTACCGAACCAGTCGCAGCAGCATTAGAAATTCAACAACAAATACAAATTTGCCCAGTAGATAAAGTTTTAGTAGTGGGGGATGGTAAACTCGGACAGTTAGTAGAACAAACTTTAGCTTTAACCAACTGTCAGTTATTGGTTATTGGTCGTCATCAGGAAAAATTGGCAAATTTAGAAGAGAAAGGAATTAAAACTGGGTTTGTTGATGCAGTGACTACAGGAGCTTTTGATATAGCAGTCGAATGTACAGCTAACCCAGAAGGATTTGCTATTGCTTGCCGCGCTCTGCGTTCCCGTGGTATTTTAGTTCTCAAAAGCACTTATGCAGGGAATCTAAGTTTAGATATTTCCTCATTGGTGGTTGATGAAATTATTTTAATTGGTTCTCGTTGCGGACCCTTTGAACCAGCATTGAAACTTTTGTCGCAACATAAGCTTAATGTTAAGCCATTAATTCAAGCTCATTATCCCTTAGAAGCTGGGATGGATGCTTTTGCTCATGCTCAGAAGAAAGGAGTATTAAAAGTATTAGTGGATATTGGGCAAGAATAAAATAACAAGAATAAAATAATTGATAGTAGGTACTTATCATGGAAATAGTTTGGTTTACTAGGATAACGTGAGTTCGGGATTAGCTGAAACCCTTATTCTATCCTTGGCTTTAATTCTATTCCTTCGTCAAATCAGCAACAAAATGCTCTTAAGCTCAGTTCAGGTTCTGAAAAACTACAAGCAACTACCTCAAATTGAATGCTATTCGGGACAACTTAACCAAGTTTTTATCCTACGGAATGTAAGTTGAAAGCTGGCAAAAATAACTTTCCTTTATAACCGAAGTTACAATTCTATCTAGTATTTGCTCCAATAAATGATATTTAGAAATAGAAAACCCAAGTATAGCAAAAAAGTTTATGGTAATTGGTATGATCTCAGAATAACCATTCTCAGCTTGGTTGTATAATACTGATAATATTGAGGAAAAGTATGATAAAAAGTATATATCACATCGACTTTTTAAATTTTTATTTCCAAACAACTCTTAAGATATACTTTCAACTGAACTTATTGACAATATATACTTTATTGCCGTGCTAAATCATAATTTATTACTTTGTTTATTAATTACCCTGGGTCTGTCGGGTACTATTGTTAAACCTGTACAAGGACAGGCATTGGTTCCTCATATATTACAACTAAACTCTGCCCAACTAGAGCAGAAAGGTTTAAGTTTAGCTAGAGAAGCCTCACAGTTAGCAAGATTTCAACAGTTTGATTTGGCTTTATCTACAGCTGAACTTGCTACGGAACTAGCCCCCAATAATCAAGGAGCTTGGGCACTATTAGGCAGTCTTTATATTCAAGCTAAAGAGTTAGAAGAAGGCATTTATGCCCTGAAACAAGCTCAAGAACTAGACCCAAGTAATCCTGATGTTCGCTTTGTTCTTGGTAGAGCTTATTTTCAAATATCTGATTATCAAAACGCTATAGCGGAATTAAGCAAAGGTTTGAAATTGAAACCTGAGAACCCTGGAGCTTTATTTGATTTGGGTAATGCTTATTATAAGGATGGTAAATTTAAAAGAGCGATCGCGCAATACGAACAAGCTTATGAGTTAGAAAAAAACTTATGGCCTGCAATTAATAATATTGGTTTAGTTCAATATGAGATGGGAAAAGTAGATGATGCCATAGCAAAATGGCGTCAAGCTATTTCTCTTGATAGTAAAGCTGCAGAACCAATTCTAGCAATAGCAGTAGCTCTTTATGCTCAAGGGGATAAAAAACAAAGTCTGGCGATGGGAGAAGAAGCACTGCGATTAGATAAAAGATATGGAGACATTGACTATCTTGACCAACATTTGTGGGGTAAACGCTTAATTGAAGATGCGAAAATATTTCTCGCAACTCCTCGTATTCAGGAAACCCTAGCTCAAATAGAAGATTTACCACTGTAAAACTACCTGGTTTTTGCTCCAACAAGGCTGAAAAAGTTAGTATTTTGGGCGCTCCCTAGGCATAAAAATCAAATTATAACACACATTGCGTACTTTTTAACATTAAATTGATAAGTTTTATTAATCTATTGCTCCGAATGCTTTCCCTGAAAACCTTATAGCTATGGGCATCGATTTTCACTGTTATAAAGAATTGTAACTGATTTTCTCATCAAAAATTAGTTATTGATATTAAGTTCTAGAATGAAGGTTTTTCGTATAAGTCTATTTGAAAATGTAAATATACATAAAGATATATGAAGATATGCGGAATGTCGGGTACAAATATATCCGACTACCTCTTCTATCAATTTCCCCTTCCTCTGTAGGGACGTTCCATAACAAAAATGCGTTCATGTCCCGTAGCGAAACGTCCCTACATCTCCTCCTGGAAGATATTAGGGGGGGTCCCCTATTACTGAAATTGACTTTTTCAGCAAGCCCTACTTATTAGGTTGAGGAGTCATGCGCAAATATGGCTTGACTTCTGTGTAACCTTTGGGGAATTTTTCTGTCAATACTTCGGGGTCTTTTAGAGAAGGAACAATTACACAATCATCTCCATCTTGCCAATTTACAGGAGTAGCAACTTGATAGTTATCTGTTAATTGTAAAGAGTCAATTACTCTAAGAATTTCATGAAAGTTTCGACCTGTACTGGCAGGATAAGTAATGGAAAGGCGAAGCTTTTTCTCAGAGTCAATGATAAAAACTGTACGAATTGTCAGATTATTTAAGGAGTTTGGATGAATCATATCGTACAGGTTAGCAACCTTTTTATCTACATCTGCTAGGATGGGATAATTAACTGTTGTTTTTTGAGTTTCATTGATATCTTCAATCCAACCTTTGTGAGAGTTTGCGTCATCCACACTTAGAGCAATAATTTTAACTCCACGCTTGTCAAATTCTGGTTTTAGTTTGGCAACTCTACCTAGTTCTGTTGTGCAAACAGGAGTAAAGTCAGCAGGGTGAGAGAAAAGCACTACCCAACTATCGCCTGCCCAGTCGTAAAAGCTAATTTGTCCTTCAGAAGAATCTTGAGTAAAGTCAGGTACCTTGTCACCTAGTCTTAAAGTCATAGCCTAATTTCCTACTATTTTATTTGAAAACAATTCTATATAATTTCATCCTATAATGATTTAAGGCTTTAAATTTAGATATTCTTAAAAATTAGATGAAAAATGAATTAAATTAGGTTAAGTTTAACATTATCCAATTTATGTTATGTCTGACTAGCTGTGTTTCAACTTCTTTTCTCTGTAATTCATGCTATATAGTCATTTTTGGTTCTGCTATATTTTGTCTTTGCTTGGGAATTAATAATTTTAACGGCTTGGAGTATGACCGGAATGATAACTAGACAGATCCAAAAATCCTCAAGCACTTGCTGTAACTATCTTTGTCTTCAATATAAGTACAGGACAAAAATTTTAAAATCCTATGAAAATCAGCTATGTTGCTAGGTATATCGAAGAATATATTACGCAAAAAATCTAGACCATAGCGAAAAAAACTTTGAGCTTTACGCCCATGTTTTTTGAGGTGATATCATGTCCGCTTGAATACTTATGCTTTGGTGGAAGGAAGGCAGAGGACAGAAGATAAAAGACAGAAGGTAGAAGACAGAAGGGTTTTTTCCAAGAATGACTTAATTTTATGTACAAACGATGCTACCGGATATGATATAAGTCCTGATTATATCACATCTATCATTACATCACATCTATCATGTCAATAAATGGCCATGAGAAATATAAACTGCAACCATAGGAAAATTTTTCCTATAATATTTCTTACCAAGGACTACCAACAATAGTAAACCCTGACCAATAATAAGGATGAGGTAAGTTTTGATTCTGTATTTTTGCTAAAGCTAAGGTTAATATTATTGAACTATTAGCTCTACCTCTTTTTAACTGATCATTTGTAATAACTACCTCACCTCGTAACATCGCTAACTGTGCTTCTCTTAATGCTTCTGCTTTAATATTAACATTATTTAAATGATGGTAAAAATTTGCCATTAGCGCAAATGTACCTAGATCATTCACATACCAAAGACTAGCTAAAGCTGACTTGACCCCCGCTGCTACCGCTAATCCCCCAAATCCTAATTCGGCATCCTCGTCTCCGAAAGCAGTGCGACAAGCAGACAAGACCAACAAATCAACTGTAGCTTGACTCCAACCTAACTCTCGTACTTGGTCTAAATTTATTTGTTCAGTACCCCATAGCTGAATGTAAGAGTTGCTTGGTTGGCCTGGCTGAAAGTCTGCATGGGTGGCTAGGTGAATAATAGGATAGGAATAATTCTTGCGTTCATTTAACAAGTTGTTGATGGTAAATTCTTCATTCAAAAATTTACTACCTTGCCATAAATATTGAGAAATAGTTTCTAACTCCACAGGTACTGCTGGTAAAGGGTTATGGTAATGTTGAATAAATTCAGCAGCTCCCATGGCTAATACTTTAGTACCTTGAAGTTGGCGATAGTTTGTATCCATTAAACTGATACTAGGAATTAAACTTAGGCTATATTTTTCAATTAAAAATTGTTCTCCATCATGTAAGGCGGCCATTGGTAAGGTTCGTAAACCTTTACTCATGCTGAACAGTAAGGTATCAATGTTTGCTGCTTCTAATTCTGCTGATATAGGTGCGATGAACCAATCATATAATTTTTGTGCTGCAGATAGATAACTATCACTTAAACGATAGTCAAAATCTGTAATTTTTTCGTAGAAATCTGAGACTACGTCCATTAGTTCTTTATGGTTAGCTTCGGGGAGAATTTTAATAATGGGCTGACCATCTTTGGTATATAATATTATTTGTAATCCCTCTGGATAAGTATTAATATAAACAACGGCAGATTCTTTTCCTGTTTGAGCAGCCATATCGCTTAAGATTTCTCGGGGGGATTTTTTGTTGATAAATTCTTCGTTGAAATCTATACCAAAGTAATTAGAATATTCATTAGTACGGTTTTCTTCTAACACTGCAGATTCTTTTCCTATTTGAGCAGCCATATCGCTTAAGATTTCTCGGGGGGATTTTTTGTTGATAAATTCTTCGTTGAAATCTGTACCAAAGTAATTAGAATATTCCTTAGTACGGCTTTCTTCTAACATTGTTATTACTTGGTCTGGACCTGTAGCTACTGTTAGAGGATTAGTATTGATAGAATCAATTGTATTTAAGATTTCTTGAGTATCAGTTGTACTATTAATAGATAATTCTGTTTGTTCTTTGGCTGTATTTGTATTAGTTGTTTGATTATTATTGGTCGAATTAATAATGCCAATTAGAGTGGAAGTGGAATTATTATTAGAATTTTTGGAATTACTATCTGTATTTTTATTGACACCATCATTCTGAATATTAATAGATTCATTGCCAGTATTTTGATTAATTATTTGTGTATTAACATCTCCTTCTGATATTTGATTAAGAGTAGTCTCATTGCCAAAAATTTGATTAATGACTGGTGTATTAATCTCTCCTTCTGCTATTTGATTAAGGTTAGCATCATTGTCGGTAATTTGATTAATATTTCCTGTCTTTATGTCTCCTTCCGCAGTTTGATTAAGGTTAGCATCATTGTCGGCAGTTTGATTAATATTTCCTGTCTTTATGTCTCCTTCTGCTATTTGATTAAGGTTAGCATCATTGTCGGTAATTTGATTAATATTTCCTGTCTTTATGTCTCCTTCTGCTATTTGATTAAGGTTAGCATCATTGTCGGCAATTTGATTAATATTTCCTGTCTTTATGTCTCCTTCTGCAGTTTGATTAAGGTTAGCATCATTGTCGGCAATTTGGTTAATATCTCCTGTCTTTATGTCTCCTTCTGCAGTTTGATTAAGGTTAGCATCATTGTCGGCAGTTTGATTAATATCTCCTGTCTTTATGTCTCCTTCTGCAGTTTGATTAAGGTTAGCATCATTGTCGGCAGTTTGATTAATATCTCCTGTAGTTTGGTTTCCTCCTGAAGATATATTCGCATTCGCATCTCCCTTTCCTGGGCTTTGAGTAATATCTTCTGTAGCAATATTTTCTGTGGCTTTCAGCCTTAAACCTCCTATTGTGCCATCTGATTTCATGTCTATATCATAGGTGGTAATGGAACCACCTTCTGCTGTGATATCTATTTCTCCAGCATTAGTTTGACCAATGGAACTTAAATT
>JAKQYF010000100.1 GCA_023356535.1 Trichodesmium sp. MAG_R03
ATTTAAAACTCACTTTGATACAGCAACAGAAAAAATCAAGCAGATGTTAACTATTCAATATCGAATGCACCCGAATATTATGGGAGCAATTAATCAGTTTTATCAACATCGTTTACAATGCGGTCTTCTTGAAGCAGACCAACAACGTGCCCATAATTTAGGAGGTAAAATTATTCCAAAAAATCAACATATTATCTGGGTAAAAATGCCACAGTTAGACAGTTTTATTGAACAAAAAGAAGGAACATCACCTTTTAATGAAAGAGAAGTTGATGTCATTGAAAAATTATGTGCTGAAATGGAGAAGTCTTGGTCTGTTAAAATTGCCGATGGGTTGCCTAGAAAAGAATTAGGAATTATTACATTTTATAATGCTCAGTTACGACTAATAGACTCAAGAATTAATCCGGAAAAATTTCCGTCGCTACATATTAGAACAGGTACAGTTGACAGATTTCAGGGTATGGAAAGACAAGTAATTATTGTGAGTATGGTGAGAAATAATCAGGAGGGGAAAGTAGGGTTCGCTAAGAAGCCAGAACGGGTAAATGTTGCTTTTTCTCGCGCTCAGGAGTTGTTAGTTATTGTTGGGTGTCATGGGTTATTTACTCAACATTATGGAGCGGTGGGAAATATGTATTCAGAAGTTTCTGATGTTGTGCGTCGTCAAGGAGGATTGATAGAAATTTCTGAAGTTTTAATGGAGGACAACTATAGCTGAAGTCATGATTTAATGTACTTGAATCAGAATGCCATAATTGCTATCAATAAATTAGCGTGTAATTTTATCTCAATTACCGAGGGTTTTCTGAGAGCATAAATTCGGTTATCTGTCAAAAAAATTAGATAGGCTTGCCCTACCCAAAAACCAATTTTTTTGGTCAATGTTTATTGTGACAAACAACGATTTATCTTAGAAACCCAGTTTCTTTTCGTAAGTTATGTTAACTAGACAAATATAATATATGCTATAATTAGTACTCAAGTCTAAATTACTTATGGCTTACGATCGTGAAAAACAAATAGCAATAGAATCTGCCCTAGCAGCAGCCAAACTCTGTGAACAGGTGCGTGGTAATATTCCCCCGGCAATGGAAAAGGGCGATAAAAGTCCTGTAACTGTTGCTGACTATGGCGCTCAGGCATTAATTTGCAAGGCTTTAGCTGAGGCTTTTCCGGATGACCCAGTGGTAGGGGAAGAAGATGCAACTGAGTTACAAACTCCAGAAATGGCAGAAAATTTGACAAAAGTGACAAATTATGTAAAGGAACAAATTATAGATGCCACCCCAGAACAAGTAGTACAATGGATTAATCAAGGTAACGGAAAAGTTGGACCCCGTTATTGGACATTAGACCCTATTGATGGCACGAAAGGGTTCTTACGTCAAGACCAATATGCAGTGGCGTTAGCATTAGTGGAAGCAGGAGAAGTTAAGGTGGGAGTACTAGTTTGCCCCGCGATGCCAGTGGAAAATAATCAACCAGGAATGCTCTATGTAGCAGTAAGGGGTGAAGGTGCAGCAATGATGCCAATAGCAGGGGGCGAACTGACTCCTATTCAAGTTGTGCAGGCCGATGATACTGCCTATCTTCGGTTTGTCGAGAGTGTGGAAAGTTCTCACGGTGACCAAGACCGTCAGAATGCTGTAGCAAAAGCAGTAGGTATTACGGCACCATCAGTTAGGGTAGACTCCCAGGCGAAATATGGTATTGTGGCATCTGGGCAAGCTGCTTTATATTTGCGCTTGCCTTCACCGAAGTCTCCAAACTACCGAGAAAATATTTGGGATCATGCTGCCGGAGCGATCGTTGTTGAGGAAGCAGGAGGACGTGTTTCTGATATTCGTGGCCAACCCTTAAATTTTGCTGATGGTGCAAAGATGGTTGATAACCGGGGTGTAGTTGTTAGTAATAAAATAATTCACGACCAGGTTTTATCTGCTTTAGAGCTTTTTTCACTTGAGTAGACTAGGAATTAGGGGCGTTACATTCAACGTCCCAGAGCGGGTTATCATTTTTTCAATGTTGTTCATTGGCCTGACAATAGTAGTTGAAGCAGAAGAAATGTCATTAGTTTTTGAGTTGGCAATCATAGTTTTAGAGATAGAGAATTCTAGTTGACAATTTAAGTCATAAAGCGATATAATGAGTTAGTTGTATCAAATAATAATGTGGTGAAATTTGTCAAACCTAGAGAAGCTGCTGAAATATTAGGAGTTAATGTACACACTTTGGTTAGATGAGAACAAAGTGGAGAAATAAATGCCATTAAAACACCATCAGGACAAAGGCGCTATGATATTGACTCTTATATCCAACACCCACCGAGAACTATTAGAAAAACTGTTCTATACTGTCGTGTGTCAAGCAATGCTCAAAAACTAGACTTAAATCGGCAAGTAGCAGAACTGCAAAGTTTATACCCTAATGCCGAAACCATTAAAGAGATAGGAAGTGGTTTAAATTTTAAGCGCAAAAAATTGTTGCAGTTGTTGTCTCAAATATTAAAAGGAGAAGTACAGCGAGTTATAGTAGCCCATAAGGATAGATTAGCTAGATTTGGGTTTGACTTATTCAATTGGATGTGCCAACAACTCGACTGTGAGTTAATAGTTTTGAACAGCAACGATTTATCTCCAGAAGCCGAAATATTGAGGATATTTTGGCTATATTGCATTGCTTTTCTAGTCGGCTTTATGGCTTAAAAAAATACAAAACTCAAATTAAAAATGACCTAGAAATATGCACAAGTCACTCAGAACCAAACTTAAATTAAATACAGGACTTACCCACAGGCACTATACGAGGGTGAGGGCGAATGCCATTCGCCCCTAAATATGGCGTTTTTAAAGTAAATTTGCGTAAGTCCTGAATAATCAATAAAAAACTCTGATGCCTCAACACGCGGGCTACTCTCCCTGGTGCTACGTGGGAATCGTTGGCTAATCAAGAATGCTGAAAAGTAGGTGTATCCGGCCTTCCAGGTCACGATCTGAAGTGAACAACTTCGAGCTGTGAAAACTCTTATATCCTTAGTTGTGAAATTCTACTCGCCCTGTTCCGGGTTGATAGCATAGACCACGCTGATGAGACTGAATATCAAACTGATGAAGCTGGTCTAAACGGGGTCAAAGCTTTAACTGCCAAATAAGTGTAAGTGAGATTTCTAGCAAAGGCTGACTTACCTTGAGACCAATATTGCACCGATACTGCCACGATACCAAAACTGCCTTGGATAAACAAAGACATATCCAACAAGAAGAATTAAAAGTCCGACACAAACTGCAATTATGAATATACCTAACTGGATTACTTTTTCTCGCTTGTTGGGAGTACCTATTATTCTTTACACTCTCAAGACTCCAACTAATCATAATCTTTGGATATGTTTAGTGATCTTTTTAATTGCTTCAGCTACAGATTTTTTAGATGGTTATTTAGCACGAAAACTTAACCAAATCACTGACTTAGGTAAATTTTTAGATCCTTTAGTAGATAAATTATTAGTTTTAGCGCCCCTATTAGCATTAATTGAATTAGGCAAAGTTCCTGCTTGGGGAGTATTTTTAATTTTAGGTCGAGAATTAACCATAGCTGGTTGGCGTATCAATCAAAAAAAAATTTCGGGAGCTAATATTTGGGGAAAATTCAAAACTGTAAGTCAAATTATTGCCATTGCTTTATTAATTGCCCCTTTACCTACAATTTGGGCAACTCCAACAATAATTATATTTTGGATTTCTGTTGCTTTAACGATAATTTCAGGGATAATTTACTTATTACCTCATGAAGAAGTTGGCACTATATAATATAATATAGATGATATACTTAGATATTAATGCTTTTACTTCCTCCAAAATCAATAGCTGATGGCTAATATATAATTGCTGAATACTTAGAAGGTATCTGTAAAATAAATCTAAATAAACGCCTCCAATATCTAGTATTTTGTGGGTAACTGCGGTCAGGGAAAATTATTTAATTTTGCGAGATTATTCCCGGCTAACTTACCCTAAATTAAGGCTTCATTTTTAATTTATAGATACTCTCTTACAATTAGACTAGCTGCTAATTAACTACTCAACTATTTTTTACTTTTGACTTTTAAAATTTAACTTAATCAATGAGTATATTCACACTTCAATCAATAAAAAAAGACTTTGGCATCAAAGAAATTTTAAAAAATGCTAGCTTCAGTTTAGATCCTAACGACAAAGTTGGTTTAATTGGTACGAATGGTTCAGGAAAATCAACTCTATTAAAAATGATTGCTGGTTTAGAACCCACAGATGGCGGTCAAATTTTAGTTAATCAAAACGTGAAGATTATTTATTTACCTCAACAACCAGATTTGGATGAAAATAACACCGTATTAGAACAGGTTTTTGCCGATAGTGATAAACAAATGGCACTAGTAAAAGAGTACGAAAAACTATCAGAAAAACTAGCTCATTATCCAGAAGATAATCAGTTAATGGCGCGTTTTTCTGAAATAACTCAAAAAATGAATTATACTAATGCTTGGGAATTAGAAACTAAGGCAAAAATCATCCTGAGTAAATTAGGAATTCAAGATTTTGAGGTTAAAGTTGGTAATTTATCTGGAGGTTATCGTAAACGAATTGCCTTAGGAACAGCTTTACTTTCTGAACCTGATGTTTTGCTAATGGATGAGCCAACAAACCATCTAGATGCTATGTCTGTAGAGTGGTTACAAAGTTACTTAAATACTTTTTCCGGAGCAATTTTATTAATTACTCATGACCGTTATTTTCTCGACAGGGTTACTAATAAAATTCTGGAAATAGATAGAGGAGATATTTATACTTATTCTGGTAACTATTCCTACTATTTAGAAAAAAAAGCTTTAGCTGAAGAATCAATTGTTAGTTCTCAAAAGAAACATCAAGGTATATTACGCAGAGAATTAGAATGGTTAAAACGAGGACCAAAAGCTCGCAGCACTAAACAAAAGGCTCGAATTCAACGCATAGAAGAAATGCAAGGAAAAGAATTTAAACAAGCTTTAGGAAAGGTAGATATTTCTACTGCTGGTCGTCGCATTGGTAAAAAAGTTATTGAATTAGAAAATATTTCTAAATCTTATAATGGTAAAACTATAATCAAAGATTTTACTTATGACTTTATACCAGAAGATAGAGTGGGAATTATTGGTAGTAATGGTGTGGGAAAATCAACCCTAATGGATATTATTACAGGTAGGGTTAAACCTGATTCCGGCAAAGTGGAAATAGGAACAACAATACATATAGGTTATTTTGACCAACATTCAGAAAATTTGCTAGATGCTGGGACAGAAAATCAACGGGTAATAGATTATATAAAAGATGTGGCAGAATATATTCAAACTGCAGATGGTACTCAAATTAGTGCTTCTCAAATGTTAGAAAGATTCCTGTTTCCAGGCAACCAACAATATGCTCCTATTTATAAACTTTCTGGTGGGGAAAAAAGACGATTATTTCTGTTAAAAGTATTGATGAGTGCCCCTAATGTTTTAATTTTGGATGAACCAACTAATGATTTAGATGTACAAACTTTAGCTGTATTAGAAGAATATCTTGAAGAGCTTAATGGTTGTGTAATTGTTGTGTCCCACGATCGCTATTTTCTCGACCGGACTGTAGATCGTATTTTTTCTTTTGAAGGCTTAGGAAGTTTACGACAATATCCGGGAAACTATTCACTTTATTTAGATTATAAACAAGTAGAAGCAACAGCTAAAAAATCTGTAGAAGTTGAGGAAAAGTCAAAAGCAATTCAGTCTAAACAGCAAAAATCAGAAAGAGTTTCTCGCGATCCAACTGGGCGAAGAAAATTATCATCAAAAGAGAAGCAAGAATATCAAAACTTAGAGAAAAAAATTGCTCAGTTAGAAGCTGAGAAAGCTGAGGCAGAAAATGAACTTTATAATGAACCTCCAGCAAAGGTCAGCGAAGTTCAAAAACTTCATAAAAAGGTAGAAAATTTAGGAGAAGAAATTGACATTGCTACAGAAAGATGGTTAGAATTAGCAGAGATAGATTCTTAAGCTTTAATTTAGTAAAGATTTAGATAAAAAGAATTGAGTTATTTCAGTTTTCAGCAAAAGGTAAGATTATGAACTGTAAAGAATTATTAAAAAAATACTCTCAACAATGGCAAGAAGCAACCGTACATCCATTTTTAAATGAATGTAAATTAGGTACTATTAAACCTCAACAATTTAATACTTGGCTAGTACAAGATTATCTATTTGTTGTGGAATTTACTCGAATGGTAGGCAGAATTTTAAGCTATGCTCCAACCTCTCATTTTGATGTAATTCTTACGGGATTAAATGCTCTGCAAGATGAACTAAATTGGTTTAAAGATAAAGCCCGAGAAAGACAATTAAATTTGGATATTGAAAAACAATCTACTTGTACAGAATATTGTAGTTTTATGAATAAACTAACAGAAATGCCATATCCAATACAAGCAACTACATTATGGGAAATTGAACTCGCTTATAATCAAGGTTGGCAATTACCAGGAGAAATGTTAATGCCTTATAATGAATTTGCCAACCGTTGGGGAAATCCAGAATTTACAAACTATGTTAAACTACTAGAGGCACAAGCTAATGAGGTATTAGCAAGTGGCTCAAAAACAATACAAAGTCAATCTGAAGCTACTTTTTTAAATGTCGCTAGACTAGAAAAAGACTTTTGGCAAATGGCATATAATGCCACTAATTAATTTTAGGAGAAATTTAAAAAATGACACGAGCTATTATGGACACAGAAAAGGGAAAAATTAATCTAGAATTGTTTGATAATGATGCTCCCAACACTGTAAAAAATTTTGTCGAATTAAGTGAAAAAGGATTTTATGATGGCTTAAATTTTCATCGTGTTATTTCTAATTTTATGATTCAAGGGGGTTGCCCTAAAGGTACGGGTACAGGTGGTCCTGGTTATCAAATTAAATGTGAAATTAATAGTAATAAACATTTAGAAGGAACTTTATCCATGGCTCATGCTGGTAAAGATACAGGTGGCAGTCAATTCTTTATTTGTCACTCTCCCCAACCTCATTTAGATGGGGTTCATACAATTTTTGGAAAAACTGAAGATATGGATGTTGTAAATGCTATTCGTAAGGGTGATAAAATTCGTTCTATAAAGATTGAGAAGTAATTTAAATCTAGCCTATCTATATCTATAATTTTTGATGTAGATGGGGATTTTTATAGGATTAATTTGATATAGCAATCCTAAATAGGTTACGACAAATTAAAAAGTAAATAAAACTTTTAAAACTCTTACCTATTATCTGTTCCCTGCTCTCTGTTCCCTAAAAAGGAGTAGGATTTTTGCCACGAACAAAATAGGATTGATATATCTATAACACACAAGTTTTGGATTTTAGGGAACAGGAAATAGGAACTGCCAAATATTAGCATCCCATAAAGCTATAGTGAAGATTATCTAATTTATCAGACCCTATATATAGTGTCTTTGGGTAAGTCCTGAATATTTGTTCAACTTTCTCTCATAATTCGGCTTTAGTAGTTAGCCCTAAAATTTTTATTGTGGGTATTCCAAGAGACATGATATAATTACTGATAACCGATAATACCAATTTGATAAACTTAAGCTACACGGTTTTACTTAATCAAAGTATATGATTTGATTTTTGAGTATAATATGTAGCCATGCTTGACTTGGTACAATTAATAACTGATAACTGATAACTGATAACTGAAATGAATCTAGAGCAATATAAACGGAAAATGCAGCGCCGTAAAGAAGTTCAAGACCAGCGAGTATCCCAAGCTGATCGGGAAAAAGGCTTAATCATTGTGAATACTGGTCATGGTAAAGGCAAAACTACAGCAGCATTAGGCATGGTAATGCGCTCTTTAGGTCATGGTTATCGAGTAGCAGTTATTCAATTCATTAAAGGTGCTTGGGAACCCGCAGAAAAAGAGATATTGAGCAAATGGGGCAAACAATTATGTTTTCATGCTTTGGGTGAAGGGTTTACCTGGGAAACTCAAGACCGCGATCGCGATATCCAGAAGGTTTATGAAGCTTGGAATTTGGCTTTAACTTTTATTGGCAACCCAGATTTTAAATTAGTCTTACTTGATGAAGTTAATGTCACTCTCAAATTAGGTTATTTAAAATTAGAAGATTTATTGGCAGGGTTGGAAAAAAAACCAGAAGATTCTCATGTTATTCTCACAGGTAGGGGAGCTCCTCCTCAATTGATTGAAAAAGCTGATTTAGTTACAGAAATGCAAATGATTAAGCATCCTTTTCGAGAACAAGGAGTAAAAGCGCAACCTGGTATCGAGTATTAATACTCTCATAACAGTTTATTTTTAAAGATGTCACAAATAGTTTCAACTTACACTCTGCAATTCAAAATGTAGCATATTAGACTAGGGATTGAAAGCCTTACCTGATAATAACTCTTAATTTTGTAAGTAAAAATACATATTACAGAAGCTCTTAGTAGTTATTAGCAATAACAGAGGCTGTAATCAACCTTCTTCGTTAAACAAACTTTTGTAGTATACTTGAAGTGTAGATGTGGGTTTCCAACCTACATTCGACAAGTTAACAGTACTGTTAGGGGATTTTTTTTAGCCTATATTATAGGGTTTGCTAAAATTTTTTTTAAGGAACAGGGAACCCACTCCTAACCCCTCTCATGAGGGGAATAGGTAGGAACTTTACCAAATTAAATATTGATAATTAGTTTGACAAGTATTTAATATTCGGAAATCATTATCACTCACTTGAGTGATCAGGTAATATTGCTGTAAATACACCGTGTAGTCAGAAGCACTATTTTGATCATAACTATCTATAACCTTTACCTGTAAGCTATCTTGTTGATAAATACCATAAAAGCAGTAAAAAGTTGAATGTGGCAAATAAAAAGCACCAATTACCTTGCCATTTTTCAGCTCAAAGACAAAATATTCATTCTGAATTTGATCTGGTTGTTTAGACTGACCAAAAAGGTAAATTCCATCACTCTGAAACATATTATTATTATCTATTTTTAAAAAAAACTTTGACCTTTCTTCCTTGAACTTAACAGAAATATATTTATGTTGTATAACTGGACTATTAACTACACCATAGATCAATATAGAGTAGGTGGCGATCGCCACTAACCTAAAAATCACGAATATTGCTTAATTATTATCTACACTATATATCATATATATATAAAAGGATAAATGTATAGTTGAAGTCAGAAAGTTAGAAGTCAAAAGTAGGGAATAGGGAGGAATAACTTAGTTGAAATTAGGTCATAAAGAGTTCCAAATTTGCCAATTGTACTAAGTTATTAAGTGAGAAAATTATTTACAATTTACAGTGCTTTTCGTTGTCATAAGGTACACTCACGCGGGCAATAAGTCCACACTATATGATTTTCACCATTTACCCTGTACATCATTTGCTCCTTATCTGCTGTAATATCATGTCCGGATAATTAGTGCTCAAAAAACTTCCTACTCTTCCCTCCTGACTCCTGTAGGGGCGTTTTATGCCGCGCAGGAACACCTTCGCCCTTACTTCTTCCTAATTTATTTATACCTATTCAACCGGACATGATATAACTAAGCGAGGAACTACTGAAATATTTTTGAGTTAATGTCCGATAGGGTGGACAAGTATAAACCCATGGAGTCACATAAAATTTATTAGGACTTACCCCAACTAACCAAGAAAGCGGCTTTATCGCCCTAATTAGGGTCTGCTGAAAAAGTCTTTTTAAGAAGCAGAGAAACCATCCCTAACCACGACCAACGATACAATTACTCCTTAAGTATACAGTTGCTAAGAATACCAAGAGAGAAATGCGCTAGAGCAAGAGTAGTCAATGCCTATGGACAGAATGCTGCCAAGTGTTATAGTATCAGCAGGAAAAAAGTATTGAAATGTCTTTGCTAGTGATGTTTTATATCAGTTTTATGAAGCCCGTATTAATGCCAGGAAAATACTCAGTCGGCATTAATATTAGGACATTCTTGCTTCTCTCCAATTTAGTCAAAACAAAAGTATACAGCGCAATGGTGATTCATCCTCACTAACTTTACTACTTAGTAAGTGAGGGTGGGTTAACTTCTGACTTCAGTTAGGTAGCTACATACTCCCGCACCTTAGCCTGACGACGGCGTAAAAGGGCCAACCCTTGATGCTCTAGTTGGCGAACTCGCTCACGACTTAGTTGGAGTTTCTCTCCCACTTTAGCTAAAGACATCTCTCTGCCATCCTCAAGACCAAAACGCAATATCAAGACACGACGTTGTTGCTCACTCAATTCTCCCAGTAAGGTCTTGATGTCTTGACGCAACAACTCACCAGTGATGTAATCATCCGGAGAAGATGTTTCATCTTCCAACAGTTCTTGGAGTTCAGTGTCCTGATTCTCTCCAACTCTTAAATCTAAAGAAATAGGATGACGGGCCATCAAAAGATATTCTCTAATTTGAGAAGGTTCTAGTCCTAAAGCTTGGGCAATTTCAGAAGGAGTAGGACTACGACCAAAGCTCTGAATTAGTTCTCTCTGAACTCTTTTGATTTTGTTAAGCTTTTCAGTAATATGAATAGGTAAGCGAATAGTACGAGCTTGTTGTGCGATCGCTCTAGTAATTGCCTGGCGAATCCACCAATAAGCATAAGTAGACAATTTGTATCCCCGCGTAGGATCAAATTTTTCCACTGCTCGTTCTAAACCAAGAGTACCTTCTTGAATTAAATCTAAGAAGTCCATATTCCGCTTTTGGTACTTTTTAGCGATCGCTACTACTAAGCGAAGATTAGATTCAATCATTTTTTGCTTGGCATATTGACCTTGCTTCATTGCTTGCTTAAGTGCTTCTTCACTTAGCAGTACAAATTCGGCCCATTCTAACCTTGTTGCTGTTCTATTGAGTTTTTCCTCCAATTTTGCTTTAAACTCCAGCAGTTGCATCATTTGCTGCACTTGCTTACCATAAACAATCTCTTCTTCATGAGTTAGAAGTGGTATACGACCAATCTCATGTAAATAGGTACGAACTGTATCCATTGAGGAGTAACTACTAGGATTGAATTTAGTTTTAGTTGTCTTTTGAGTTTTATTTTCTTGATTTAGTTTTGACATTTTTTTAATAAATTCCTTTAATAAATATTGCAGTAGTTATAATTTCCCTTTTAGACTGGGAATACATAGATCTGCAACTAAATTAGATAAGAATAGGCAAGCCTATCACTCACAGAGGTAGGTTTTTGAAAATAATAGGGATAATAGGGTCAAATCAGAACTTTTTACCTAGTATCTTCTGATTTAATTGAATGTAAAATCTACACCTACTACCTTTTTCAAGCTCAGTCAAGTTATAAGATTATTTTAATATTGACATAATTTATATTTATAATGTTTATGATTTAGTGTCTATGTACGGTAAACTCATTATGAGTCTACCTTTCTTCTATGTAATACAAACTTAGACTAAATTCCTGAATAAAATATTTAATCTGTAGGTATAAAGTCTTAATTTTTCCTTGAAAATACTAGGGAATAAAATTTACTTCAAATTACCCTTTACAATTTCCGCAAAAATTGAATAAAATTATTATCTAAGTATCCACTCCATTCCATAATTACTTAAGATATGCTTACAATTTATCGGACTTTTATCAAAAGTTAATAATTAATAATCAAAATTTATTGATTTTTCATAGTATTTTTTAAAAAACACTATTCAAAACATGAGAGATTTATAATTATTATCTCATCATATGTTACATTGTAACATATGAAACTGATTTTTGCATCAATCAAATCGAATTAATTTTTTTGTCTCTTCTCTATCTGCATGTAGGCCATTTTTGATGTAGATTTGAAAGAGTTTTGAAAGTGAGCATTTATCTACATCAACCTCGGGAACTGACACAGCTAATTTAGTGCATTAGCTTTTTTCGTATGGTAGAAGCAAGGAAGAAGAAAGAAGAAAGAAGAAAGAAGGAAGAAGGAAGAAGGAAGAAGGAAGAAGGAAGAAGGAAGAAGGAAGAAGAGGGAAAAAGCAGAAAAATGATAGATAAAGCTATCTAAAATAAATTAGAGCAGCTATTTTTAAGCATATTTGACTGAGATGACCTTTTTGTAGCATTCTTTTATCTAACTTGGTATTACAGGCTAAGAATGTCAGGCTTCTGAGTATTTATACTCATTACTCCTATAAACCTTAACAGTAGAAGCTTCCAGAATTTAGATGGGTTTTCCCTACCTATTCTCTCTCTGAAAAGACTTTTTCAGCAAACCCTAAGTAGGGCTTGCTGATTAAATATTAAAACATTGATACATAAAGGTTTTAGCATTTTTAGGAGGGAAAAAAGTGTCTAGTTTTCCCTCCTGAGAGATCAATTTGTTAGTATTTTGGGCGCTCCCTAGGCATAAAAATCAAGGTACAAATATATCCGACTACCTCCTCTATCAATTCCCCGTTCCTCTGTAGGGACTTTGCATAACAAAAATGCGTTTTCCTGACGGAATGCTGCGCAAACATGTCCCGTAGCGTTAGCGGAGCTTTGCGTTAGCAAAACCTCCCTACATCTCCTCCTGGAAGATATTAGGGGTAGGTCCCCTACTCCCGAAAAAGACTTTTTCAGCAAGCCCTAAGTAATCCCTGCACCTTTAGGTGGAGGAGGATATCAACTGATTATTAAGAAAAAGTTTTTTTCATTCAAAACTATTAATTGACGACTCTACTCCGATAATTTCTTCTCCTACAGGATTTCCCAATAGTACCTTCTGCAAACTAATAGAACCATTATCAACACTTGCACTTAAGGTAAAATTTGCCCTGAAAGGTAGCTGAGGTATATAAGTTACGCGCAACAAATAGTTAAATTCTTGTGATAGAGTTAACTGAGAAGAAATCCCTAGAATATCTGGTTCTACTCCTGGTCCAATTCTTGCATCAACATTATTAATCTCATTATCACCATTATCATTAGCTGCAATTGGTATCTGCCTCCGTTCAGGTTCTAACAGAGAATCTTTAGGAATTTGATATACTTCTAATAGGGGGTCAAAACCATTACTTCGGCTAATCAGATCGATTGTTATTGGAGTATTTGATGTAGCATTTAACAAATAATCTTCTTTAAAAACGAAAGCTGTATTTTCACGATTTCTTACCACTTCATCAGTTGCTTCTATGCTACTATCAAGACGGGCATTTACTGTTTGAGGAAATAAGGCTACATTATCATTAGAGAAAGAATTATCATTAGGAGTACGAGGGAATAAGGCTAAATTATAATCAGAGAAAGACTCATCACCGACAATATCAGACTGAAAAACAGTAATATCATAATCACCGGGGATAGATAAAGGTACTGTAAAGGCATCATTTAATATATTCGACTTGTCGCCACGAGCAATTAAGTTTCTATTGCTATCTAATACTGCTATTTCGATATTATTATTGATCTTTTCTAAGGCAGCCTCTACAATTAATGGCTCTTTGAGTATGATACGATAGTTATCTATACGATCTAAATTATTGATTCTTGCCGACTGACTTATAGGTATTTCTGGGGCCAGAGTACCTAAAAACGTTGGTGTATTTGGGTTATCATTGCTGTTATTAATTGTATTAATATTAACATTAACATCTGCAGGAAATAGAGCCAACTCATAGTTACTAGTAATACCAGAAGTATTTTGAAAAACATTGATAAAATATTGACCAGAAGTAGGGAAAAATGCCTGAAATGCTTCATTGGATGTCCCTAAATTATTCCCACTGGCAATTAAGTTACCATTGTTATCTAATACTGCTACATTCAAATTGCCAGTAAGACCTTGTAGTGCAATTCCTGAAGCTAAAGGTGTATTAACTGTAAGGCTATATAAGTTATGAGGTTCAAAATCATTGATTGTTCCTACGAGATTTATAGGTCTTTGAGGAAATAGAATACCTATAGGGGTTGCTGTATTCATACTATCGTTAGTGTTATCAAGAAAAAGCATTTGTTAATATTTTTTGTGAATTATGTTGATGATTGACTAAGTTTTTAGGGACTTGTAAAATCTTTCCAACTTATAAATACTAGTATACGATGGAATGCATAAGACTTTTCTATAAGCGCTGTATTTTTTACTGAGAATTTAACCAATGAGAAAGGTTAACGAATAGGATATATGTATTATAAATACTTGCCAAGCTCTGAATCTTTATATTATTTATAGAGTTACATGTTGACGTGTGGAATGTGGGTTACAAGCTATCAATTATTAGGACTTACTCAAAGAAACTTGGTTTCTAGGTTCAGCTGCATAAATATGCATAACATTATTCTTTGATTAAGTCAATACTCTCAAGAAATTTAATTAAATGTTCGTGAAACTCTTCAGTTTTTTCTATATAACAAGCATGACCAGCATCAGTCAGGATAACTTTTTGAGTATTGGGCATTAATTCTATTAACAAATCAGCTTTTTCTTTAGGTATTATCCGATCATTACTTCCCCAAATAGCTAATGTTGGTAATTTAATTCCTTTTAATGCATCCTGAAAACGCTCAATTCCTACAGGGGAAACTGCGACAAAGCCTCCTAGTTGATTATAAGAATTAATCACAAAAGGCAAACTATAACTACCACTCATAGAAGGAGATACTAAAATTGGCAAATTTAAGTTTAATTGATTTAATATTTGTTGCAAAAAACCTGAGCTAGAAACTGATATTCGTTGAGAACGACCATAACCAGGAATATCTATTGCAACAGCTCGATAACCTTTGGTAGTTAAAAGATCAAGAGTACCTATTTCTTGCCATGTATGAGCAGTAAAACTGGCTCCATGTAGCAATAAGACGCTAATTGAATTTTTGTGGCCAGTTTCTAGATAATGAATTCGAGCATTTTTTAGCTTCAGACATTTAGAATTAATATTAGTATCCATGATTTATTTAGGGCGAAAGGTAATAAGCAAGAAGGAATATAAAATCTATATCCATAACAGTTTATCTATCTCAATAAATTATTAGGTATCATGCATTGTACCAAAAATACTTATTTTAAAAACAAGTATTTCAGCTAATCCTAATTGTTTAATCTGTAAAAATTTGACAAATTTCTGAGGATAAGCTCTGATAAGTATTATCATTTAAAACAGGAATTAAGTCTGTAATATTGATTGGTGTAGCTAAGTTAATCCAAGAACGACAGCCGCCATATTCAGGGCGATAAAAAATTTCATAGACTTGAGAAAGTTTATAAGTCCTTAAAAGTAAAATATAAAGCTTTTTTTGGGGTTTCCATTTCAGGCGATCGCTGATAAAATTTTCATTCCAAATATGGTAGAAAAATAACTTATTTAAAATAGATTTATCACTTACTGGTAAAACATTAGTAATCTTAGCAAAACTACTAATTTTAATTTTTTCAGGATGCCAACCAGAATCTACAATTTGCACCTGGTTAGTATATTTCGGTTTGAGTAAATGTGGTTGTTGATGTTCAAAAGTTGGATAGAGTAAAACCTGTTGATGTGCAATAGTAAAATTACCCCTCTGTTCCCTAATTCCACCCTTTCTTAGTAACATAATTGTGTGGCCATTTGCTAAAGCATTAACAGCAACATTCCATTCTTTAAGGGCAGTAGTAGTAGTTGTCATAATTATCCGCTATCATATAAACAAAACTTTATTGGGTTTCAAGCTATTTCCGGTGTGAATAATTTCAAATTACCGTTACTATAACTTGAGTAGTAATTGCTATACTATAACTCTTGATGCAAACATTAGAAAATTATCACAATTATGACATCTGAATCTTACATTTTTTTGGCTGGTGCAAGTAGAGGCGTAGGGCGAGAAATTGCTAAATATTTAATCGCTGAAAATTATCAAGTTATGGCACTATTGCGTTCGTCCGATACTCAATCTGAATTGGAGGCAATAGGTATTAAAGTGGTCATGGGTGATGCTTTAGATATAGCATCTGTGGAAACTGCTATGCTGAGTGATAAAAACATTAGTACAGTTATCAGTACTATTGGGGGTTTGCCCAAAGATCGTGAAAGGGCAGATTATTTGGGTAATAAAAATCTGATTGATATTACTGTCAAAGCTAAGGTGCAACGGTTTATTCTCATTTCCTCTATTGGTAGTGGTGAAAGCGTAGTTGCTTTGCCTCCTAAAGCATTAGAAACTTTGGGGCCAGTTTTGCGAGAGAAGGAAAAAGCCGAGCAACATTTGATGAACAGTGGACTAACTTATACTATTATTCGTCCCGGTGGCTTAAAATCGGAACCAGCTACGGGTAATGGCGTTTTGACCCAAGACTCTAAAATTGTAGGAATTATTCATCGAGCAGATGTAGCTCAGTTAGCTTGTAAATGTCTAACTTCTGAAGCTGCTAAGAATCAAGTTTTATCAGCTATTGATCGCAACATGGCTTATGGTCAGTTAGAGTTTGAAGAATTTTCTTTGTAACATCTCTACAGCAGTTTTCATATCGGTCGACCACAGTAGGGACGTTGCATGCAAGGTCCCTAAAAGGTTTTGGTTATGGTGATATAGTTCATCAATTTGAAAAGTGCTGTAAAGAATAGATTAAAAAAAGCAAATTTATAGAGTATTATAAATTTGCCTCATAACTATGGAAATTTCTATAGGAGAAAATTCTAATTAGTTACAAAATATGGTAAATGAATTAAGAGAAAGTGATAATCTAATTTCAGTTGATTATAGTGATTTGTTACAACAGATTCTACAGAAATTACCAGAACAAAACATATTTAAAATATCTAGTAATAACCAAATTGAAGCAAATCAGTTAGATTTGTCTTATCCCTTTAATAAAGTATACAGGACTTACGCAACGGCACTAATTGTAGTGGCAATATCTTGAAAAATACAGATTTGTGCGCCATATATAGCGGTACTGCGTAAGTCCTGGTATATTCAGAATTACAGGCACAATAATTAATTTTAGACTCTGACTTAAAATTTTTGTTTTCATTTGATTTGTGTTTTTTTTGATTGGCAAGCTCTGTTGAAATCAAAAATACACGTTTTATTTTTTTTAGCGTGTACTTCTGATTTCATTTCAAATCTAATAAACTTAGATATTAAAAATGGTTAAGGAGGAAACTTTGCCTAAAGGTTTTGTTAGTAAATATATTTCTTTGGACAGAAAATTTTATAATGTTATTAAACAAAGAGTTTACAGAAGATTATCTAAATGTCGCGATCGCTCCATTGGAGTAGTGTGCTCTGGCGGAGGGGGAGTTGAAGCTGGAGCAATTATGGCTGGTATTCGCCCTTCTTGGGGCATTGATGTTAATCCCACAAATAGAACTAAATTTAATTTTTCCCAAATGTGTTCCGATTATAATGAAACTAATCATGGGAGTCATGTTATTAGGCGATCGCTCTTAGATATAGACATTAGCGAGTTAAAAGAGACTGATATTATCTGGGTTTCTTTGCCCTGTGATAGTCTACGTGAAGATGCTATTGTAGTATAAATGTCGGAAATAATTATCAAAATATACCACATATATAAGCAATACGTAAGTCCTGCTGAAGTTAGTGTTCCCGTAGGGCCTAAGATTGACCTGGCGATCGCTTCTTGAGAACCATAACAAACTATTTTCCGGAAAATAAGCTTTTAAAAAGGTAGTTGTTTAATCAACTTGTAGGTAAAATAAAAAATGATAACTTTACCAACAGGCCAACTGCCCTTAAAGATGAAATCTCTATTCCCTATTCTTGGTCTAAGCTTCCTGTCACTAACTCTGACAAATTGTTCTTTGTCTCCAGAACAAATAGCCTCTCGAATAGAACCTAGTATTGTTAAACTATTTTATCGAAATGAACCAGGTCATGGCACTGGGTTTTTCGTCCCTGGAGAAAAAGGTCTCTGTACTGTACTCACGGCGGCTCATGTTGTCACAAAAGAAGGGAAAAATGCATTACAAACTAATGATGGGGAGGTCTGGGATGTTGCTAAAGTGGAAATATTTCCTAGTGGTATAGATTTGGCTTTGGTCAGTTTTAAGCCGGAAAAAAGAAAGTGTAATTATTCGCCACTGAAAATTGGGAATTCAGATGGTCTCAGAAAAGGTAGTTCTATCTATATTTCTGGTTTTCCTATTCGGAGTGGGCATTTGGTATCACAGTTTGTTTTGGG
>JAKQYF010000101.1 GCA_023356535.1 Trichodesmium sp. MAG_R03
AGCACAAGTATTTCTTACCCGAAAAACTGCTCCATAAGTATTAGTACGTCCTCGCAAATGTGCAATAGTGCGGAGAAACTCAAAAGAATGACGTTTTTTCTGCAAAGGATATGTTTCAGGATCGGCATCACCATAGGCAGTAATGCTTTCTACCTTTAGCTCAATTCGTTGCCCTTTTGCTGGGGACTCGACCAAAATACCAGTCATTTCTACTGAAGCACCTGTATTCATCTGCTGTAAAATGTCTTGATAGTTTGGTAGTTCAGGACTTAATACTACTTGCAGGTTAACTAAACATGAACCGTCATTAACTTCTACAAAAGCAAATTCTTTCAGTTCTCGCTTAGTGCGTACCCACCCTTGAATTGTTACTTTAGTATCAAGTTTACCGCTTCTCAATATTTCTGCAATTCGTTGTTTTGTCATTTAATTTCATCCTTCTATCAGGCTTGCTATTTTGATTGATTTTTGGTATTATACAAAGCTTAGCATAAACTATTAATCAACAGAACTTACCCATTTGACAGCGCTTTCGAGGATGGTGAGAGATTAAAATTTTCCAATCTCTTTATAAATATCTGTCTGTCAGAATTTCTCAAGGGCGATCTAAACATCCCATTAATCATAAGTCTGACATCCCGGTTTTGTCTCCCAATAAAACTCGCCATTGGCAGGGAAAGCTTTCATCCTCTAAATCAGCTCCTAACAAAATTTGTTTGAAAAAAAGGATGCCAAATAACTTTTCTCCGGTGAATAACTCGCCAGTTGTCAACCACGAATACCTGTCCTGAACTCAGCAAGAATTTGGCATTATATTCAGGAGCTTGCAAAAATTCTGAAAATTGCTAATAGGCTGCCAATAGGTCGTGAATTTTATCGTTAGAAACCACCAACATTACTCGCCTATTGTGATTGCACTTAATCTCATACACTTCCCCATTTTCATCCAAATTAATTACATGATTGTGCCTATAAGCCTCCTATTTTTACTTCTTAGCACTGGAATCATTCTCTGATAATTTCTCCTTAACTGAAATTCTCTTGCAACCAGCTGGTATATATTCCTTCTCAAAAAAAACAGGGTTTTTTGCTTTGATTACCTCTGCTAGTTTAAAACTATCAACTACCGTAGAATATGCTTGGCGATCGCTATTTAGGTGATCATCAAGGATACATTCCATAAATTGCACAAAGGACCACTGCCTAGGGAGCGCCCCAAATACTAACTTTTTCAGCCTTGTTGGACCAAACACCAGGTAGTTTTTTGACAACAAAAGGCTAAAACCATTATTTGTCAATGCTTTTATATTTAATCAGCAAGCCCTATCTAAGTGTGGGCATCTTGCCCGCGATAGGTGTACTTCACCAAGGTGGAATCAGCTGTAAAATGTTTCTGTATCAACCTCAGAAAATTTGTTTTGTGTCATGCTTTTTTTGAGTTTGATTTCTTTCTTGATCTGGTTTATTATCCTACCACTGTGACTTTAAAGTGACAAAAAATCATAAGATGCATGTGCCCTGCCTAATTTCGGGTCTTATTGAATTTTTGTTCCTGAATATCTACCAAAAAAAATATAAAGACTTGATATTATCCAGCACAAGATTTTAGGAGCCAACCAATAACAATTCCTAAACCTCCAAATCTCACAGCTTGCCAAAATGGTTCTTTTATGCTGCTCCAACCCAATAAACTGCTTTCTAAGTTTAATTCTATCGTTTCCAATTCTGTCTGTATTTGTTGTAACTCTTCTTGTAATTTATAAGTTTTTTGGCGACGTACTTCCGGTCGCACTTCTTCTAAACGATACTGGAGTTCTACTTTGCGCTGTTGGTAATACTGAACTTGAAAATAACGTTCTTTCACAGCCGCAAGGTTACTTTCTACCTCTGCCAATGCTTGTGCCAACTCCGTCTCTGAAACTTCTAAATTCTCATTAACTGGAGAATAATTTGAAGATTTATCATTTAATTTTTTCGGAAAATTTTCAGGGTTCATGCTGGCATAGTTAAAATAAGATTAGAAATCAGAATGAAGTAAAGTCCATAATTTTTTGGAAAGAACTCATATAGCGCTACGCGCAACTCAAAACTCAAAAGTCAAAAGTAATCCCTGACTAAATTTGAGGATTTACCAATGCCCTAACCTAAATGCGTAGTGCTATATAATATGGAGTTTAGGCAATTGAACTTGTGTAGATAATTAAATCCTCATTCCTAAGTTCACTAGAAAACATTGTATAAGTATATATACTTAAAAATAACTCAACTTCTGCAACTATGGCTAACAAATTAGAGACTTCTAATGATCATAGAGATTTACAAGAATATAGTACCCTAGAGCTAGCTCAAGCTTTAGCCCAAAAACTTGCTATATCAGAAAGAGACTGGCATAGACTTAAGTCTAATCGCCAAGTTCGTGCATTAGAGCTAACTGTAGCTGCCTTAGTTTTTTTGATTAAGAGTCAACCTACTGAAGCTATTGCACGTTTAAATCAAGCCATTAAGTGGTTAGATAGATCAATATCAGCACCTCCATGCCCAACTCATGGTTCTCAGAAAAATTAATTAGTTTAAGTTTAAGTTAATTATTCATCGTACTAGGGGCAATCTAGAGTTATTCCTGATCTTTTTACAGAGCTTTAACTCTGTGCCCTTGGAATTCCATTCAATATAATCAAAAACTTGGTAGATAATATATATTCCTCGACCACATTCTTTTTCATTCTCACAATCTGTGCATTTTTCAGAATTATTAGTAATTAGTTTCCCATTTTGCTTAGATCTACAAGGTGGTTTAAAACCAGGACCTTGATCTAATATCCGCCACCAATAGTAGTCATTAACAATGGAAAAACGGACTAGAACAGTTTTATTTGGATCTAAATTGTTTCCATGCTTTGCCGCATTTACTAACGCCTCTTGTAATCCTAATCTGAGTTCTGGATGCCAATGTTGAGGAACATCTGCCATTAGGAAATCAAGGATAGGACACAAATAGAGGGTAGAAGCGAAGCTAATTGTCACCCAATTTTGATATATTTGACGTGAACGCGATGATATAGCAATCACTTAAAAATAACTCCCTAGCTTTATGTATGGGGCATAGTCACAAACTGCTTTTATCAAGAGTTATGGATCTCATCTAGAGTTTAAAAAGCTTTTATTTGAGCATTTCTGCCCTCATATTTCTTATAATATCAAAAATCTTAATAAAAATAAAGTATTTATAAAGATAAAGATTGATCATAATACCAAATGCCAGTTATAGTTATAAAAAGGCACTTTTTCAAAATTTTCTTTAGCCATCTCTTCATATTATCATCTAATTTGATTTATTAAATTTTTGATATGATATTTAATATAATTTAATAAATTTAATTATAAGTACATATGCTAACTCAATCTATTATTTATCTACAAATTCAGTTCTTAGAAATTATTAGCAATTGTTAGGATAAGAAAATCTACTACTTATGTACAAGTATGCTTGATACTAAACATTTGCCCTTGCTATTAAGCTTTGGAGCATCACAGACTATTGGGCGAAAAATATTGCAGGCCTCAGGCAATTTTTTCTAGTTTAGGTTAGTAATATAGCAGAGCCGCCATATATAGTAGGGAAAAATTGCATCTGCACCCTACAGATAGCATATTATCTACAAGTTTGTGTAATTCCTGGCTATGTAGGATTATGACGAGTCATCAATGCATACCACTATAGGTTTTATTTTTGCTGATGGCAATTTATAAACTTAATACTTTTCTAATATTACTTTTGAAACAAAATATTAACTTTTATATTAGATTTATATTAGAGTTGGAATTGTGAATTAATCAGACCATACTTAGGGCTTGCTGAAAAAGTCTGAAAACGGTTGATTTGTTCTGCAAAAAAACTGATGATAATTTTTTATGATCATTATCTATACTTTTCTTTAATAATCAATGGCCCTAATGCTATCCTAAAAGATAAAATAGTTGCTCCTCTTTCTTCAGATCAGAAACTAGCATATTTATCTTCATATTCTGACCAAGGAATTAAACTAGCCATCACTACCCAACGATTATCTGGGGATAATTGGCCTAGGAATGGCAGTTCAAAATTTTCTGGTGCCGTGTCACGTTGGCCAACTTTTCTGTACATGGTACGTGCAGTTATAGATACCTGATTTTTGGTGTATTTTAGCTCAAAATTAGGTACAATTTATGATTTAAAATGCTTGAAATTGTTGCTGTGTAAATTTTTCAGATTTATTCAGCAAGCCCTATATAGAAAAGGACTAAAGCACATATGTTAAATAGTACCACATTTATAGTAGTTAATGGAAGAAAAGTTTGCCCTTGGATTAACTCCAAAACTAGAAGTGTCCAATTTAACAAATAATATTTCTTAAGGAATGAGAATTAAATAAAGTCCATAATTTTTTTTTGAAAGAACTCAGATGATATGGAGTTGAGGCCATTTAATTTGTGTAGATCATAAAATCCTTATTCCTAAAAGCAGGTAATTGTCCTCATGAGGAAGTTCCTAAAACAGTTAATACTAATTTCATCAACTTAAACAAAATTTGTGACAGTAATTTATCAAGCTTGAAAACCAAGATGCCAAGGTATCTGTAGTCTGACTTTAGGAAATTGATATAATCAATTAATTCAGGAATCAGTTTGATCAGCAGCTAAAAGGGTTTAGGATATGAAGTATAAGTTTTTATGATTTTCGCAGCTCAGTAAAAACGAGGATGAATTCTGGGGTTGAGCATATCGTATACAGGTTTATTGCCCTTGAGATGTTGCGCAACTATTAGTGGGACATTCTCAGGTTTGACTCGGTAATACCAAATTTCATCCGGGGTAACTTTGACTGTAGGGCTAGTGCTACATTGACCAAGACAACTACTGGGTTCAATATAGACCCCAGCCATATTTTCTGTCTTCGCTTTAAAGGTTTTGAGGACTTCTTGAGAGTTTTGGCGTAGACAAGAATGATTCTGACAAACAAATACATAGCGATTATCAGAATGAATTTTTTGTTTTTGACTTTCAAATGTTGACATTAGTTATAAAAGTTTAATATATCTTTATTATATATTATGAAGCTTTGTATTATGAAGCTTTGATTTCATTATTATATATTATGAAGCTTTGATTTCATTTAGAGTTGGGATACTATAGTAAATAGTACTGTCTTTTCTAATCTTAATTGAAGCAAAAAACAAAAAGAAAATTTTTGATTTTGATTTTATAACTATCATCATTGCTCTAATCAGAAAAAAAATCCGAGGTAAGTATGACCAACAAAATTGTATCAGACGTTATGAGTTATAATCCAATCACTGTGAAACCAGAAATGTCTTTGAAAGAAGCAATTAAAATTTTGGCGGAACAACGCATTAGTGGTCTTCCTGTAGTCAATGAAAACGGAAAGTTAGTTGGGATCGTATCAGAAACAGATTTAATGTGGCAAGAAAGTGGGGCTACTCCTCCACCTTATATTATGGTACTAGATAGTATTATCTTTCTAGAAAATCCAGCTCGTTATGAAAAAGAAATTCATAAAGCTTTAGGAGAAACTGTTCACGATGTAATGACTAAAAATCCTCTAACTACTACAGCAGAAAAACCACTTTCAGCAACAGCTAAACTTATGCACGAGCATAATATTCATCGGTTGCCAGTACTAAATGAAAATGGCAAAGTTATTGGTATACTAACTCGTGGTGATATTATTAGAGCTATGGCAGCTGAGTGAGTTTGATGATATCATGACTGACCAAAAAAATGAAATTATACAACATTTGTAGGGTTTAAAGCTAGTTAACCTTCTGATATAATAGAGTTGTTTGGAAATAAAAATTTAAAATGCTCAAAAGCTTACTCTATAAGGTTTTGAGAATTTGAGGCCGGAAAAGCACTATAAACCTTAACTGATAAGGGTTTTAGCTATTTTTTTTGCTTAATTCCCAACAATTCTCATATAGTCATTATACATAAATCCTATGTATTCAAAATAATATAAACAGGACTTACCCAACTCAACCAAGAAATCGGGTGTTGTTCAAATTGCGAAGCAAAACGGTCGTTCACCCCTACAGATGGTCTATGATTTGATATTTTGCCCAAGTTCTACAGCTGATTCCATCTTGGTGAGGTACACCTATCCCAGGACTTGATATACCGTACTAGAAACATTAAATTTTTAATCTCTGTACTTCGTATACTTGGAATGTGTTGTATGTTTAAAATAAGGCTAATAATGGGAGAGCTCTGAATAAGTGCCTTCTTGATACCAAAAAGCTATTTCCAGACTATAAAATCATCTATGAACTAAGTAAAAAAAATAAATATATAATGAATGTTACCATAGAGTCAATTCACCAACTACTAATATCTGAAGAGCTAGGCGATCGCTTGCGTGGAGTTAATCAATTACGTCAAATAGAACCAGCGATCGCTTTTGAATTAATTCAAACTCCTATCAAGGACAAAGATACTCGTGTTCGTTACGCTGCTGTTAGCCAAATGTCAACCTTGGGAGAACAAAACTTAACAACATCCCAAGAAATATTGCGTGACTGTCTTTTCAAGGACCCTGAAATAGATGTCCAAGCAGCAGCAGCAGATGCTCTAGGAGCATTAAAAATTACTCAAGCTTTTGATGATCTATTACAGATATATCAAAATACTACAGAATGGTTGCTAAAACTCAGCATAGTTGCAGCGATAGGAGAAATGGGAGAACCAAAAGCATTATCTTTACTAGAAGATGCTCTAAACTCAGAAAATGAACTAATACAGACTACTGCTATTAGTGCCTTAGGGGAACTAGGAAACTTAGAAGCTATTCCTTTACTAAAACCCTTTGCTGTTCACAGTGACTGGCAAATACGTTATAGAGTTGTGCAGGCTTTACATAAGTTAGGAAGTCCAGAAGCAAAAAAAATAATAGCACAGTTGGCTAAGGATCAAGTTGAGGAGGTTGCTGAGGAGGCGAGGAAGTAAATTGGCGATCGCTAACTTACTCCATTCTGCTTACCTAGTTTGCATAAAACTATATAGGATAAGGTCTATAACCGGTCTGAAAAATCATTCCCTAAAAATTCACAAGGAATTCTACCAAGGTGGAAGTACAGCTATCGCGGGCAATATGGCCACCCTGGGAATACTTCATTTTTAAGATCTGTAGTTTGTACTTGGTGAGGTGCACCTATCCCGGGCAAGATGCCCGCACTGGGAACATTTAATTTTTTATATTTGTACTTCGTATACTTGGAATTTGCTGTAAGTGAACGCTGGGTTATTAGTACTGACCCTTAGAGCATCCACCTTGAAATATGGAAGTTTATTCTTTTCATTCCCTGAGGGACCCATGCAAGCACATAAATACTTAGGACTTACGCATAAACGCTATTGGTAGGGTATGTTTTTCTGACACCAAGCGGAGCGAACGCTTGCCGACTTAAATTGCGGACTTCGTAACGCACCAAGGCACTATATATAGAGCCTTTGCGTAAGTCCCGATACTACTAAAACATATACTCACGCCAAAGAGTATTGACTTAATTAAATAATAACAATATAATAATTTTTCTAAGTACACTATAACCTAGTGTCTAGTTGCAAAAATTAGTAATATCATGTGCGGATAATTAGAGATCAAAAAACTTCCTCCTCTTCCCTCCTGACTTCTGTCGGGGGTGAATGGCCGTTCGCCCCTACTTCTCCCTAATTTATTTATACCTGTTCAACCTAACATGATATAATATTATTTTTAGGTTGAATTTCCTTAGATTCAAGCTTTTTTATTAGCTTAGTAAGTATATTAATTAATACAATTAGACACTAGTAAAAATTTGAGAGATATGGTTGTCACGGACCACGTATGCCTGTGGACAGAGTGCTGCCAACAGTTCTGGTAGAAGCAGGAAGTCAACATTGAAATATCACTAATTGTGAAGTTTTATATTAGTTTTATACAGTAGGAGAAACTCTATGTTCTTGGATGAATTGACTCCAGTTGTGAAAGAATTGATTGAACAGCCAGTTGCCTTTTTCGGAGGCTTTTTGTCTGGTATACTGCGACTAGATCTTAGTGATGATCCTGTTCAAACTTGGCTTAAGAAACAGACAGGTTATACTTCCACTAATGGTTCTACCACGGATGCAAATAATACCAAAAGTGAAGGCCCTCAATCAATTGATATAGAATAATATTTACAGGACTTACACATAACCACTATGTCTAGTAGGGGTGTTTTTTCTATTACGGAAAAAAATGGTCATTAATCTTTACCGAAAAATTGGGTTTAAAGCCTCGCCCATAAGCGGGGGACTTTTTAGTTGATTTTTTTTCAGAGGTCATGTGATCATGGTTTTTAGTTCACAGGAAATATATTAGTCGCGGGTGGGCATACCGAGACCAAAAAACGGACGGGTCGGCAAGTGTAAGACTACTGCCAAAGTAGCGGCAGCCCGTAAAACGTCAACCCGCATCGGAGCCACGGCTCGGTTGTTACCCAGTGCCTTTAGGCCGGGGAGGATGTCAAAGGTGATATGTGATTTAATATTTTTAGGACTTAGGCATGAACGCTATTGGTAGGGTGTGTTTTGCTGGCGCAAAGCTTCGCTAACGCTTCGCGACATGAAAAGTGGACTTTGTAACGCACCAAGGCTCTATATATAGTACCTTAGTGTAAGTCCTGATTTTGCCTCAGTTCTGGTTTAAAGCAAATGTAGAGATATTTCATACAATGTCTCTACACTAAATATACAGAAGATTTCGGGTAAATGATGTACAGGGTAAATGGTGAAAATCATATATTGGGGTCATCTTGCCCGGGTAGGTGTACCTCATAACAACGGAAAGCACTGTATCTGAATATTTATGATGACCTCTTTTGGTAATAGGAAACCCTGGTTCGGGTAAAACTTCCTTAGCTTATGCGATCGCACAGGAATTAAAATTAGGGTAAATAACGCCCGTATTGCATTTGCCTATTACAGCTCCTTCTACTTTGGTCAATGGACTTTATTGTTATGATGGGATTGTTTCCTTTTCTTTCTTATTTCTTATTTCTTGCTTCTACCATCTGTAAGCAACATTTATAAAATTGGTATAAAAAGTGGTATAAGTTTTCCTGAACAAAAAATAAGTCTCAATCACTCTAAATCTCCTCTAAAAAAATTTATCCTCTTCCTAATTTATGTATACCTATTCAACCGAACATGATATAAGTGCTATAAATATTTATCATTGATGCAGAAGATCATTAATATAGTTATGTTGAATAAAAATGGGATGCTGTTTCAGCTAAAACCCTTTCACAACAAGAAAATCTTGTCTCAATCTAAATCAGAATGACTATACTACAAGACTGCTGTCGTAGAGGTTTCCCTAGTTTAATTTCTAATTCTTGAAGTCGCTGTTGGAGTTTTTTTTCCATTTTTCGCAGCCCATTTATGCAATCAACTCGCTCTTGAATAAACATAAGCAGTTTTTGTTTTGCCATCAAGGTTAACCCACCGTGCTAAGTCATCCTGTTGTAATTTACCAAAGACATCGTAAACTGTTTGGGATACCTCTCCATCATATTCCTCCTTTTTATTTTTATACTTGAAACTAAATTCAACGACTACTGGATTATCTGTTTCACCTCTCACATCATACCAAGTGATTAATGCACATTCAGCTTTCACTTGAGGACTATTGCTAATTTGAAAATCTGCACCTGTAATAACTATTTCTCTAGCAGTGAAATCACCCACAACCGTAATCGGATCATCCTTTTGATAAGACTTTAATCGCTTCTTAAAATCTGGATACAATTTGCCAGGATCATTTAGCTTATTTAGATTTTTGCTATTTGAGATTGGTTGTTTTGTAGAAAAGCTGTAAAGCGTTATAAAGGGAAGCGTCATGTCTTCCTCAAATTTTGTTTTTCCATTCTTAACATCGGATGCTTTCATATCTCTATCCTGAGAGATATAGCGATCTGGATGACGATATTTGAGTGTTACTTCTCGTTTTCCTGTCTTCAGATCAACTCGCTCTCGGAAAACATAGTTACTTTTCCGAATACGGTAATCTATAGTATCATAGAATCTGACTTCTCTTTCTTCCTTTACCTGATCAAGACTGCCATAAGTATCAATAACAATATCTTGAATTAAATCTTTGAAATCGTTCCAAAACTCTTCAGCTTTTTGAAGGAGGTTGTCTTGCGAACCAATAAAGCGCTCTTTCTGAAGCATAACCTTGTATTCGCGAGAGATTACATTCTGTTTCATTATTTTCTCCATACTGATTAAGGGCTTACGCAAAGGCACTATATATAGAGCCTTGGTGGGTTATGAACTTAGCAATTCAAGTTGCGAAGAGTTCGCTCCGCTTGGCGTCAGCAAAATACACCCTACCAATAGCGTTTATGTGTAAGTCCTATGATTGATAAAACTATTGAACCATATAGGAGTTTTCATGTCAATAGACCACAGTAGGGACGTTGCATAACAAAAATGCGTTTTCCTGACGGAATGCTGCGCAAACATGTCGCGTAGCAAAACGTCCCTACAAGGTTTTGGTTATGGCGATGTAGTTCATTAATGTGAAAAGCGCTGTAAACCTTCCAAAATAAATAGCCTCAGGACTTACGCCAAGGTGCTATATATAGAGCCTTGGTCTGTTACGAAGTGCGCTTTTTATGTTGCGAAGCGAAACATACCCGACCAATGCAGTAAAATACCCAGGACTTACGCTAAGAAGCCGGGTTTCTAGGATAAGTCCTCAAAGTTTTGAATTGTTAAAATCTTACTTTTAACTTTTAACTTTCGTAAAACGGTATAATACCTCAAACCTAAAACTTTCTTCCTTCAAAACTCGACTCTTGCATATCCCACAATTTATATTGCAAGAAAATCTAAAAATGACCATGTCCAAAATCCAAAATCATAATGCCTAATTCAAGCATCCATGTTCAACCCCCTCTAAAATTCATCTCACCTAATTTCAAGGATTTGGTACAGAAAGGTACTAAGCTCATCTTACCTTGGTGGTTGAAGTTCCAGACATCCGTTGCCAATATACAAGTAGAAAATCTAGAAACCCTAGCCCAACTATATCAAAGCTTCCACCAAGGCAAAGCTCGTTTCCTCATAGCATTCCGTCATCCTAGTATTAACGACCAGTTCTGCTTGGGATATATGATTTGGTATCTATTGCCCAAAGTAGCTAAACAAAAAGGAATTACCCTTCCATCTCTTCTTCACTATCACTTTATTTTTGACCGAGGTATTCCTTTATGGGCAGGTAATTTTGTAGGTAAATGGTATTCATATCTAGGAGGAAGTTCAATTCTGCGAGGAAAATTAGACCGCCAGGGACTAAAATCAGCTCGTGAATTATTTGCAAATGGTAATTTACCAATGATGGCCGCTCCAGAGGGAGGCACTAATGGTCATAATGAAAAAGTTAGTACCTTAGAACCTGGTATTGCCCAAATGGGATTTTGGTGTGTAGAGGATATATCTAAGGTAGATCGTTCAGAAGAAGTATTTATTCTGCCAGTGGGTATTCAATATAAATACTTGGATGAACCTTGGAAAAATGTGGAGAAACTTTTAACTACACTAGAAAAAGATAGTGGTTTGTTGTTAGGAATGGAAAATCTTTCTGCCCAGGAAAAATTAGCTCCTTCTAAACTTTATCAAAGACTTTTGAGATTAGCTGGTCATTTGCTAGGAAAAATGGAAGATTTTTATCAACGATTCTATCACGGAAAGTTGCCTAAATTAACTCAAGAAAAGAATTTCCAGCAATCTTTTACAGATGATCAAGTTAATGAAAATATAAATACTCGCCTCAATACTCTCCTCAATGCTGCCCTAGAAGTTGCAGAAGAATATTTTCATATTCATTCTAAAGATAGTTTTAGTTTTATAGATCGTTGTCGTCGTATTGAACAGGCAGGATGGGATTGTATTTATAGAGAAGATATTGAAAATTTGGCGGCTCTTTCTCCTTTAGATATACGTTTAGCAAATAGACTGGCGCAAGAAGCTAGTCTACGGATGTGGCATATGAGATTGGTGGAAAGTTTTGTAGCTGTTAATGGTAAATATATTCAGGAAAAGCCTACAGTAGACAGATTTGCTGATATAACTTTGTTAATATGGGATCTGATTAATCAGATTCAGGGTGGTAATTCCTTAAAACGTCCCAGATTAGGAAAACAAAAGGTGGACATGACAGTGGGACAACCGATTTCTGTTTCTCAACGGAGGCAAGCTTACCAAACTCAACGTCGTAAAGCAATATCAGACCTAACTCAAGATTTGCAAAATGCCCTTGAAGGAATGATTAAATCTTAAAGAACCTAGCTATGCTCACAAAAAACTCGAGAAATTGCTTTAGGAAACCTTGTAGACTGCCGTAGCTCATGTTGTACATTAGGGCGAGTTTATTTGATTTAATTTTGACAGGACTTACCCACGGGCACTACACGAGGGTGAGGGCGAATGCTATTTGACCCTACATATGGCGCTTTCAAGGTGAAGCATGGGTAAGTCCTGATATAGTACCTTGGCGTAAGTCCTGTTGATATCATATTCCCTGTGTTAAAATGTAGTATATATGAAAAGGATAACTTAACAAAAATCAAGCTTTGTTTGGTTTCACCGGTTTGTTCTACCCAACCTAAATTATTGGGGCTGGTTAGTCCAGTAGTTTGTGTTTCTAGCACTACCAGGACTTTACAGAGGAACCCAGATACTTTGGTTTTTCGTAGATGTCTATTCTTAAAAACAATTATTTATCCTACAAGATCGAATTTGTTTGTCTAAGTTTTGAATAGATTAATACTGTTATTAAGTAATACCAATTTCATAAACTTAGACTACACTGCTTGTCTTAATATTTATCAAATATTGACAGATGATGTGTAGCCCTACTTAAGGAACTTGGTATAACTTGACAAAAACTTACAGCGCTTTCCTTTGTGATGAGGTACATTTACGTGGGCAAGATGCCCACACTATATGATTTTTACCATTTACCTTGTACATCATTTGCTCGAAATCTGCTGTAATTTTTTCTATAACTAAAAAATTTATTACTACGTCTACTAATTTTATGACTAAAAAATTGATGGCTATGTCTACTAATTTACTGAAAAATCAGCTACTAACTCTTATTAGTCAAGAAATGTTAACTCCATTAACTTCTGTTATGGGAATGGCGAGTATTCTGAATCAGGAAATCTACGGGCCTCTACAAGAAAAACAGAGAGAATATGTAGAAATTATCAATGAGAGAAGTCGATATTTGCGATCGCTTGTGGAACAAATGATTACCTTAACAAGGTTAGATGAATCTTGTCAAAATTTAGAAATAACTTCTGTTGATGTGACAAACCTGTGTCAGCAAATAGTTAGAGAGCTAGAACCAGAAATGGTTTATCGGCAGGTTAAATTACAGTTATTAGCTAGAGGTAGCGACCATAAAATTCTTTTTGTTGATCAAGAGATTTTAAAACAGACATTATACAACTTAATTTATAGTGTCATCCAATCTGCTGGTTCAGGGAGTGAAATCAAACTTCATTTGTTTGACAAAGAAGAAAAATTTAATGTTGCAGTATGGGTTTCTCATCCCATTCTTGGAGATTATCTTCCTCACACTCAACTCTACTCCGAAAAGTTATCTACAATTGAAGAAAATAACAATTCAAGTTTAACCTTACATAAATTACAGGTAACATTTGCCGAGCTGAAAAAAATAATTTTTGATCAACAGCTAAAACAAGAAGAAGATTCTAGGACTAACCCCAACCGCGATCTATTAGCATTACTATTCAGTTGTCAGTTAGTAGAAAAACAGGGTGGGTCTTTGTGGATTCATGGTTCTGCTAAATCAGGGTATCGATATGTTCTTGTTTTGCTTTATAAAACTTATGTAATATAAAGTTAGGTTATATAGTATATTTATCTGTAGGACTTACCCATAAAGGCTATTGGTAAGCTGTGTTTTCCTTCGCGATCTGAAAAGCGCACTTTGTAACGGACCAAGGCTCTATATATAGTACCTTGGCGTAAGTCCTGTTATTATTTTTGTTGGGGTCATAAAATGAACTCAGTTTGGCAACAGTTAACACTAACTAATCTCTCATTCTCTGACTCAAAATGGTTAAATGCCAGCTATCTCTATGGTTTACTTAATGGTTCTCTCTATAACTGGCGACGGGGTAGTTGGTTGATGCAATGGGGTGAACCTCTTGGTTTTGTGTTGCTGGCAATTGTATTTAGTTTGGCTCCTTTTGTCAATACTACTCTCATTGGTTTCTTATTACTTGCTAGTGCTGGTTTTTGGGTATTGTTGACAGTCTCGGATAATACCCAGGAATATTTAACTCCTATTCATCTACTAATATTCCTTTACTGGGTTATTGCTACGTTGGCAATGGTTATTTCTCCTGCCAAGACTGCTGCTTTTAGTGGCTGGATGAAGTTGACTCTTTATTTATTGTTGTTTGCTTCAGGGTCCCTGGTATTAAGAACCCCTAGGCTCCGCTCTTGGTTGATTAATATTTATTTATTGGTTTCTCTCATTGTTGGTTTTTATGGTATTCGCCAATGGATAGATAAGGTTGAACCTCTGGCTACCTGGAATGATCCTACTTCGGCCCAAGCAGGTGTGACTCGTGTTTATAGTTACTTGGGAAATCCTAATTTATTGGGTGGATATTTGTTACCTGCTATTGCTTTGAGTTTTGTGGCAGTTTTTGCTTGGCGTAGTTGGGCTCAGAAGTCTTTGGCAGTGACAATATTGGTAGTAAATTGTGCTTGTTTACGTTATACAGGGAGTCGGGGGAGTTGGATTGGATTTTTGGCTTTGATGTTTGCTATGTTGATTTTGATGTGGTATTGGTGGAGAATTTATATGCCGAGATTTTGGCAACTTTGGTCTTTGCCAATAGCTATGGGGAGTTTGGCGGGGTTGTTGATTTTGGCGGTGGTGTTATTAGAGCCGTTACGCGATCGCGTTATGAGTGTTTTTGTCGGTCGTCAAGATAGCAGTAATAATTTTCGGATGAATGTTTGGATGTCTGTGTTTGAGATGATTCGCGATCGCCCAATTTTGGGTATTGGACCGGGTAATGATGTGTTTAATAAAATTTATCCTCTTTATCAGCGTCCCCGTTACAGTGCTTTGAGTGCTTATTCTGTGCCTTTAGAAATAGTTGTGGAAACTGGTTTTCTTGGTTTGACTGCTTTTTTGTGGTTGCTGTTGGTGATTTTTAATCAAGGTGTCTTGCAGTTGAAGCGTTTGCGTGATGCTGGTAATGCTCAAGGGTATTGGTTAATTGGGGCGATCGCTGCTATTGTGGGATTGATGGGTCATGGCTTGGTGGATACAGTTTGGTATCGTCCACAAATTAATACTCTTTGGTGGTTTATGGTGGCTATTATTGCTAGTTATAGCAGGCAAGAGGGAGCTTCGGCTCGGTAAGAATACCCCCTGCCTTTTCAAAAGAAACGGGAGTTACGCAAATTCATCTTGAAAAGGCTATATGTAGGGGCGAGCGCCATTCGCCCTCATTGGGTGTAGTGCCCGTGGGTCAGTTCTGAGAAAGTTAACAGACAAGTTGAGCGATCGCTCGGCTATTAAAAAAAGATTGCTATAGCTGAGCCGCCCAGAAATAAATTTCCGGGTTCACAGCAGAAGTCATCTTGAAGATGGCTAGGATTAATTTTTGTTCAACTAAGGCAGATGTGTCATTACAGCGCTTTTCAGATTTATCAACCACATCGTCACAACCAAAACCTTGTAGGGACGTTCCATGGAACGTCCCTACTGTGGTCTACTGAGATGAAAACGGCTGTGAGATTGCAATTATTCGGGAGGTGAGCGATCGCTTAGGAATGGGGATAAAATATGCCCACTTAGGCACTGCCCAGAAATCAATTTCCGGGCTCATAGCAGAAGTCATCTTGAAGATGACTAGGATGAATTTGTGGTCATAACTCAAATTTTCGGGAAATTATTCAGATCATATTGAAGAAAATTTTAGGTAAAGTCGCCCTAGAAGGGGGAGGCTTTAAACCCAATTTTTTGGTAATTAATTTTGCATAATTATAATTACTTATATTTATAGATATAAATTAGGATAAACTAGTGAAAAACAATAGAAACATCAAAGGAATAGTAGTAGTGGTAGGTTTAATAATTTCCATAATTGGACTATTATTAGATGCCATAGGTATAACTCTCGATATTGTGCAAGGTAGGCCGACTTTGTTAATCAAAAAAACCAACCGCTTTTCTTGTGAGCTAATACAAGACACAAATGAAGGCAAAGAAGTTTGGACAGTAACCTATGACGATGATAAAAGCAAAAAACCCTGGTTAGGTATTGTTATAACCATGGGAGGAGGTTGGTCTCCCGCTAAACGATGCGAAGAAATACAAAGACGGTTAGAAAATTTTCGCGAAGATGGTATTCTCTCCCTAGAATATCGCAAAGATCCTAACACTCCAAAACAAGAAGTTATTTGTGTCAACACTAAATTAAGTAGTAATTGTCCATTATTATTAACTTTGGATGTAGAAATAGATGGTTATACAGCCTTGAAAGAAATGACCACAGCCTTGCGCAAGCGTACCACTGTTTATCACGGAACTGAAGGAAAATTGAAAAATCCTAAATTTTCTAGAGAGTCACCTGTGATTTATTTGGAGCCTTTGTTAGCAAAAGAAGATTCCTTAGCAGGACAATAGTGGTATCTACCTTGGTAGACTACTGTAACATATAGTATTTTCAGCCGTATTTCCCTGAAATGTGCTGTAAGTATTATTTCTTAAACACCAAAAACCATTCTAAATTCTAAATTCTAAATTATAAATTCCCAATGAAATCTTTATTTCGTGCCTTTGGTTTGACTGTCCTGTCACTAACTCTGACAAATTGTTCTTTGTCTCCAGAACAAATAGCTTCTCACCTAGAGTCTAAACGGCAGGAGAAAAATGAAGTTCCTCTAGTTTCAGCTAAGGGGGTTGACTATAAGAGGCTGCGTGACTTATTGAAGGCCAAAAAGTGGAAAGAGGCAGACGAAGAAACATATAAGGTAATGTTAAAAGTGGCGAGTAGGGAGTCGGAAGGGTGGTTGAGAGCTGTAGATGCGTCTAATTTTTCTTGCCAAGATTTAGGCACAATTGACAAACTTTGGGTAAAATATAGCAATGGTAAATTTGGCTTTTCTGTGCAGAAGCAAATTTATGAGAGTTTGGGTGGTACAAATAGGACAAATTGGGGGATAAATTCAGGGTTTGGGAAAAAGTTCGGAGACAAAGTAGGATGGCGTCAAGAAGGTGAATGGTTGAATTATAGTGCATTAACTTTTAGTGAAGAACATTATGTGGGGCACCACCCATGGTTTCACCTTTGTCACCCTTGTAAACAGGAACCAGTCGTTCCCGTTTATCTGGTACCTTTGTTCACACTCTTTTCTCGTGGGTCGAATTGTGGAGCTTAATATATAGTATTTTCTGCCGTCAAGGGAGAAAAATTGGGGAAGGCTTTTTTTAGGATTTTTCTTTGTTTCGGCGATCTGATACCTGGAACATCTGCCTTATGTCATATCAAATGCTCAGGTGTTAGGTGTTAGGTTTTAGGTTTTAGGTGTTAGGTGTTAGGTTTTAGGTGTTAGGTTTTAGGCGTTAGGTTTTAGGTTTTAGGTATTTAGGTTTTAGGTTTTAGGTTTTAGGTTTTAGGTGTTAGGTATTAGGTTTTAGGTATTTAGGCGTTAGGTTTTAGGTGTAAAACTTCACCAAGATATTTCTGCCTATTTCCAGTCAAATATTTTTCTCGGGATAAGCGATCGCTCCCCTGGAAAATTTTACCC
>JAKQYF010000102.1 GCA_023356535.1 Trichodesmium sp. MAG_R03
GAGAATATGTATATCTAAAAAAGGCAATTAAAATTAATATTGCTAATAATAATACAAAAATGAAATCTGTCTGACTGTTAAGCCAAAACAAAGGGTTTTTAGTTAGATTCTGTGGAGAGGCTATAGCAATTTTACCTCTACTTAAAATTTGTTTCATTGACTACACTCCTTTGAACATCAATTACTTAATTATCATTATCAACACTAGGCGAAGCTTGGTCGCGAGTTAATTTTTTCTGTGTATTTTTACTTGCTTGTAGTTCAAGTTCTACTTTATTAACTAAAGCATCAAAATCATCATCATTATCATCATCATTTACGCTAGGATCTAATAAAGCAGATTGTTTGGATGTAAGCTTATGAGCTTTCTCTCTATTAGCCTCTAAAAGTTCCGATAATTTCTGCTTTAATTCTTTTTCTTGTTGTCTATATTTATTTTTGCGTTCCTCATTGCCAGGCTGAGTACTTAGATCCTGAAGGTGTCCACGGAGTAACTCAAGTTCTTTTTGAACAGTTTCAATTTCATCTAAAGATATACTTGTTTTAACTAGACGCAGCTTTTGATCTTGAGTTATCTGCTCTTGCGCCTTAATTAACTTCTTCGCTTGAATATTTAACGGAGTCTCTCGTTCAAGTAATTCTATCTAAGTATCTTCACGACGAACCCGAGGCAAAGTGACTATTAAACCAAATTGATCAATAATATCTTTACTGATTAACATATTGGCTAGCTGAAGAATCTTAGTGGCTTGCAATGTGCTTTTATATATTAGGTTTTCACTGCCCAATGTTTGAAAATGAGATTTAAGTTGTTCTTTTAGGAAGTCTCTAACATCTTCAATTGAGCATTCGCGAGATTGAAATATATCCCATCTCTCTTTCGCAACTCCTTCAACTCTAAAGGAACCACTATATTTAACTTTTTCTCCAGCATCTTTAACAGATTCTATATGAATTTCAAACTTACAAGGCTTACTGCCTTTCAACTGATTAATTCGTTGGATTAAATCTGTTTCAAGTATTTTTAAATAAATCCTGAGAGAACTTGCATAAAATTTGCTAGTCAAAACACTTTTTACTTTTTCAACTAGCTTTTTTTTAATAGTTTCTTCTTCTGAATATGGATGATATTCAAAGTAATAGTAAAAATCGTCAGGTTCTACATCATGTAGTACTTTACTAATAGCATCTAATACTTCTTGTCCTATAAGTTCGTCAATATCATTTTGAGGGTCGTTTAAAATATCCTTAATTTTTTCTAGGTTTTCTATTTTTCCACGAAGATCAATACCTAATTTAACTTTGACGTTGTTTTGCTTCGTAGAAAAATACTCTTCTTCTTTAAACTGAAAACCTTCAGTTCTTAATTTGAGAGGCTTTAAGTCAGGAAAAGTGCTAATTAATTCAACTTTGTAGCCAATTTTTTGAGATTCTTTTTTGAATTTCTCCTTGATTTCTTCCTCTTTATACTTTAAGATAAAATCTACATATTTCCAAGTAAATAAATGCTTATGAAGAGTTTTTTTAAACTTTTCTTTTAACCACTCTTCAAGGTTGGAAATCTTGGCTTTTCTATATTTGAGGATACTGTCTTTATCTCCTATAGGTTCAACAGCTAAAATATTTTTGATATTCACTTTGCCATAAACTGGAATATCATACTCAAAATCATATTTAATAGGATCTAACTCAGGCATCCGAAGTTTATTGTCTACTTCTGGAAAAAATCCCTGTATCTCACGACCATGAGTTTTAAGTATTTTGTTAAGGTGGGAAATCAATTTTAAACGGACAATATCATCAAATTTATAACAAAAATCATATAAGCAGGTCTCCTGGCGAAGATATTTTTTAGTCTCCTCTTGAAGAATATCCTTTAGTTTGACTAACTTTCCATAATTAATAATTGCATTAATTTTTCCTTTTTCTGCTATTACAAGATCAGCTTGAAATCTAAAATTAACTTGCCCCTCAAAATCGTTTAGAAGTAATGGAAAATGACCAGAATCAACTGAGAATGGTTTTAGCTGATTTGATTCATCAAGCTTTAGTGAAAGCCGTAATCTTAAGGTCAAACCAATTTGTGTTTCTACTTTTGTTTTTACATACGATTCTAACTTTGATAAATGCTCAGTATAGTTAGTAGTAAAATCATCAAACTCAATGTTTTTTTCAGCATAAGTTTTTAGCAAACCAAACAACTTATTTTCAAACACACCTCCAGGTGTATTTGTGCTACCATCAAATAGATTTAAAGCCACCTGCTTCTCATTTCCAGGAGGACAACTAACTCGGTATCTGACTAGTATACCAATGGGTTCTGCAGTAAAATCATCCCCTACTGAAAAATCTTTAATGTGTGATTTTGCAAAATTTCGGGGATCATTTTCATTATAAACTAGAAAAAAAGCTAGTTGACGACCAAAAGTAAAAAGAGGTTTTTTCTTTAACACTCTCTGAGTTGTTTCATCAATAATCACCAACTTTTTGGTATCTGATTTTTCTATTTGTTTTTCTATTTGAGAAGCTTCATTTTCACTAATTCTTTTAATCACATTGTCTAAAACGTCAACTTTAGGCATGATAATATCTTTAATTGTTAATGAAACTGTTGAGTCAGAATTCACAGGAGTTTCAACTTTATTTTTCTCCTCAATTAGAGTTGTTTGTTTTCCTAGTAAAAGACAAACAATGCGCTCAAAATTACGGATACTTAAACCTTGAAAGAATGTTGCTACATATAGTACAGTCTTGCGTAGAACGTCTGCTTTCTCATATAGTAAAGCAACATCTTCTTTTTCATAGATACCTATCTGTTGGTCTATATTTTCATTTGTAGCTTTTGACTCTACAAACGGAACTTCCAAGTGGGGGAATGACAGACATTTAATCTGTTTCCTTTCTAGTGTACTTTTTAGTACTTTTGATTGAGCTATACAGATGCAAAATCTTTGACTATTTCTTAACTGTTGTTTGATCTGCTCCGCCGTAGAAAATTCTACAGCCAGAGAATCTAAAAAAGTTTGTGCTTCATAGCTGTCTACAAGAATCAAGCTTGACTCTTTTCCAATAGCTGAGTTAATAACAATATTATCTATATTTATTGCGTAATCTAATTTTTTAGAAGCTCCTAATCCTCCTGTAAACAACCTCTTGTTTGAGACTGAAATTTTCTCAGTCAAACTATAGGCAACTGAATATGCAGTCTTATTATCTGAACAAGTAACAACAACCAAATAGTCTTCTTGTAATTTCTGCGAATAATCAGATAAATCATCAATTCCGACATCAGGAAGATTTTTTTGCTTTTTAGGTAAAGCTGTTGTTGGATCTATTACTTCTTGGTCTCCCTTTGATTGATTCTTACCCAAGTTATATTGTTTTCCATTCTGATCTTTGGGAAGGATATTTTGAATAACAAGTCCAATATCAATTTGGCTGTTGTTATTACCATCTGTAGTTTGTTGAGTTGTTCTAGTTTCCCTTTCTGCATTTTTGCTCACAGCAGCTTGCTGATTTTGGCTTTGTTCTTGAGTGTTATTACTGCCTGATGCAGTTTGTTGGAAAACAGCCCCTTGATTATCTTTAGCGTTTTCTTCTATTCTAAGTCCATCATCAGATTCTGTTGGGTTTTGATCAGATAGCTCCTCTGGGTTTTTGCCTTGCTCTTGACCACTCTTACCTAGATTATCTAGACCATTTTCAGTTCCAGAATCTCGTTCCCATGTGTCCTGAAAAGATTAACCGATAATTACCTTAGCATATTAAATCTAGGGCTAGACCTCTCTAAAAATATAGTGTTTGTCACAAAATAAATTCAAGAATCTTTGTGACATACTCCCACACTAAGCTGACACTATAGTGTGGGCTTCTCGCTTAAGAGTCCCGTTACTCCCTCGGACTCCACGAGCTTTAAGGACTCAATGCCCTACTGCCCTGTTTTTTATATCTTAATTTGGTGTTTTCTGTTGTCGTAACACCAATCTGGGAAAATGACAACTATTATACAATCGGGTTTTGTATCAAATGGTCGTTCAGTGTCAAACTTGAAGGTCCATTTAAGATTAACAACCAAGGACAGGAAACCAGAATAATATGGTGAATGAATGTCCCATCAAGTCCCATTCATTCACCATCGATTCATCTCATGCCAAATCAAAGATTATCTTGTGAGGCTTCTCGATGATTTAGCCAAAACCATTCAAGAGGTCAATATCTCTAAGTTTCTCGATACTATTAAGTGATAAAATTTTTTAACAATGTACAGCAGAGCCTTAGGATCGTGAATTAAATAAAATTGGACATAGCTGGTTTGCAGCTTCGCAAACCTCAGGTAGTGTAATTAATATTTTCCGGTCTTATTCTGTTCTTATTGTTAATCTATATAAAGAACTATCTGCCAATGTCTACAAAATAAATCCTATAAGCTCTTTTTCGACTTATGTCGTTTTGGTTTTCAGCAGTCACAGAAGTCCTTAATTGCTTAACCAGGCTAGGGGTGACATAAAGGACTGGGCCACAAGCATGATTCTGAATGTTAAACCCCTAATTAATTTTTTTGTTAAGTTTTAGAATTCTTAGGGGAACTTACACAACTAAATCAGAGAAAATAGTCTACAATAGTAGTTAACCAAAGACTTTATAGCAAAAATGTCAAACATCAAAAAAACAACTCCTAATGCCATGCCTCCTTGCTTTAAAAGATGGTGTAAAAAGTTTGATAACTGCTGGAAAAACCAATCCCCAAAAAACTGGGTTTAGGCATTATTTAGTTGGATAAATAGACAAAACATATAATAGTAAAGTTACCGTAACAACTTCTTTATTGAGAGTTTCTAACATTGATATCGCTGTAAGCCTTAGGCTTAGCTAGTGTCTAATTGCAAAAATTAGTAATATTATTTTTAGGCTGAATATCCTTGGATTCAAGCTTTTTTATTAGCTTAGTAAGTATATTAATTAATACAATTAGACACTAGCAATAGTTCTTCCAATAACTTTCCACTGTCTAGTAATTAAAAACATGGATGTATTTACTCATCAAAAATAGAGTTTAGGCGATATTTTGGCTGAAAAATTATGTAAGTCCCACTAAGACAAAGCCATTCAGTATTGACATCCTCCCCGGCCTAAAGGCACTGGGTAACAACCGGGCCGTAGCCCCTCGGCGGGTTGACATTTCACAGGCTGCTGCTACTTTGGCAGTAGTCTGGCTGCTGGCCTCAATTTCCGTTTTTTGTCTCGGTATGCCCACCCGCGACTAATATATTTCTTGTGAACTAAAAAACATTATAACATAGCCTGTGAAAAAAATCAACTAAAAAGTCGCCCGCTTATGGGGGAGGCTTTAAACCCAATTTTTCGGTAAAAACTTAACTGATAAACACAATTTTCTCAATGGATTCACTAAAGAAATTCTGCGATAAAACTCATGTTGCTTAAAAAAAATCAATTCACAATTATATTTTGGGGTGTTAGAGGCAGTATTGCCTGTCCTGGTACAGAAACAGTAAGATATGGAGGCAACACCCCTTGCTTAGAAATGCGAGTTGGTGGACATCGCCTCATCTTTGATGGTGGTACTGGTCTACGAGTTTTGGGTCAATCCCTTTTATCTCAAATGCCAATAAATGCCCATATGTTATTTACTCATACACACTGGGACCATATTCAAGGTTTTCCCTTTTTTACACCTGCCTTTGTTAAAAATAATCGTTTCCATATATATGGGCCAGTTGCTCCTAATGGATCTACTATTCAACAAAGACTTAATGATCAAATGCTCAACCCTAATTTTCCTGTACCTCTGCAAATTATGGGTTCTGAACTCAACTTTTTTGATCTGGAAATAGGTCGGCCAATTCAAATTGATGATATTCTTATAGAAAATGCTTTGCTTAATCATCCAGGAGAAGCAATAGGATATCGTGTAAATTGGCAAGGATATTCTGCTGCTTACGTTTCTGACACAGAACATTTCCCAGATCGCCTTGACGAAAATGTTTTATTTTTGGCTCGTCGAGCAGATGTTTTAATCTATGACGCAACCTATACAGATGAAGAATATTACTCGGAAAAGTCTAGTAAAATAGGTTGGGGCCACTCCACTTGGCAGGAAGCTATAAAAATTGCTCAAACAGCTCAAGTCAAAAAATTGGTGATTTTTCATCATGACCCCCTGCACAATGATGACTTTTTAGATAAAGTGGGAGAACAAGTGGCAGAAAAATTTCCTAATAGTTTGATGGCAAGAGAAGGTCTATCAATTCAATTAATGCCTGCTTTCAATGGTCCAGAAAATAATTCAGAGGTAAATACTGTAAAAGAAGTTAAAATTTCTGCCTAATTGAAGTTTTGTTAGTAAACTAATAAAAAACTTAGAAGAACTAGATTAAATCTGGTAAAAAATGACTAAATTAATAAAAATATAAGGTGTGTGGATAACTTCTTCTTTAGCTACAGCTCTAACTCCAACAGCAGTTGCCTTGGGAAACTTTGATGGTTTACATCGAGGACATAGGCAAGTAATTGAACCGATTTTAAATTTAAGAGATAGATCAAAGTTACTTTATTTTTGTCCATCAGAATTGGCAACAAATAAAGAAGCAGGTAAAGGTACAAAGCTTAAATTGTGGAATCAAGATTTCAAATTATCATCTAGGCATTTTGAAAATGAATTGGGCAAACATAATCATTACCAAAAACAAAAAATTTATTCCACTATTGTTACTTTTAATCCTCATCCCCAAGAGTTTTTTAGTGGAAAACAAAAAAAGTTGTTGACTCCACTAGAAGAAAAATTAGCTCTTTTTAAATATATGGGAGTTGAACAAGTAGTATTATTGCCATTTGAGCGAGAATTGGCAGATCTAACTCCTAATGAATTTGTAGAAGAGATTTTAATCAGACGCTTACAAGCACATCAAATAAGTGTAGGATATGATTTTTGTTTTGGACGAAGAAGGGCAGGAGAAGCCAAAGATTTACAGGCGATCGCTGCTAACTATAATATAGATGTGACAATTGTACCTCTATACATTTGTGAAAATGGAGAACGTATTAGTAGTTCTATAATTCGTCAAGCTTTAGAACAAGGAGACCTAGAGAAGTCAAATCGTTTATTAGGTCGTCCCTACAGTTTGATAGGTCAAGTTGTGCATGGGCAACAATTAGGTAGAACTTTAGGATTTCCTACAGCAAATCTTCAGCTACCACCACAAAAATTTTTGCCTCGTTTTGGAGTTTATGCTGTGGAAGTCTATATTTCTCAACAAAAACAACCTCAAGAAAGATTTTCTGGCGATCGCCCCTACCTAGGGGTGATGAATGTTGGTTGTCGCCCTACATTAAATGGTTTATATCCAATAGTTGAAATTCACTTATTAGATATGTCTCAAGATTTATATGGTCAAACTTTAACTGTAAATTTGATAGAGTTTTTGCGACCTGAACAAAAATTTGCTTCTTTAGACTTACTGAAAGCTCAAATACATGAAGATTGCAGAACTGCTAGAAGTATACTTAAAAGCCAAACGATATAATATCAAGAGGATCGGAATGTTTGTCACAATGGATGGAGAGTAGGGACATTCCATGGAATGTCCCTAGGTCAAAAAGAAGACCGAAGTTGGAGTAAATCTTGAAAAAAGGGGGAAATGGTAGAGATAACTGTCTTAAATGAGTTATATGATGTCCGGTAACATCGTTTGTGTATAATAGAAGAGGAGAAAAATAATTGCCTGGAGCGATATTACTACGCAACGCTACCGCGAACGCTATTATGCCAAGACGCTTAAGTATGCAAGAACATCTAAGTGTTGATGAACTAGAAAGAAATTACCGAATTACCCATGTCCCAATAGAATGGACTTGATACCAAATTATTTGGCTTAAGCGCAAAAGGAAAAACAACATTCTAATCGTTTCTTCAGTCACAGGCTATTGTTTGGAGGCCATTCATCAAATTGCACGTCTCTACAATCAGCAGGGTAAAGAAGGATTGGTAAACCGTCATCATCAACATCCAGGACCAAAAGGATTCTGATCAGATGAACGACAAGATCAACTAGAAATTGCCCTCCAGGAGAAAGCACCAGATGGAGGATTATGGAATGGGGGTAAGGTGGGAGATTGGTGAACAGAATTAATAGGTCATGGAAATTCCTATAATTTGTATAATTTTGAAGCAAAACTGTCTATGATAGAATCTAGTTTGAGAATAGGTATAGGTTGCAGTTTTTGCTTTCAGTGATGAACTTTTTGATGATGTTTCATTTGGTATTACTGGCCTTCCGAAATCTCTCTACATTAAATTCCTATTTTGGAGGTCAATCATGTCGGTTTACGTTGGAAACCTTTCTTATGATGCAACAGATGAGGATCTAAAGACAGCCTTTGCTAAATATGGTAACGTTAAGCGAGTTCAAGTTCCTAATGATCGTGAGACTGGTCGCCCTCGGGGCTTTGCTTTTGTAGAAATGGACACTGAAGAAGAAGAGACAGCAGCAATTGATGGACTCGATGGTACTGAATTAATGGGACGTAATCTCAAAGTCAATAAGGCCAGGCCACGGGAAGAACGAGGCGGTGGTGGTAGAAAATAGAGCTGCTCTGGTGACTAATAATGAAGTCAGGAGTTGTTTTTATAAAGGCGATGAGTAAACAACCCCCCAAAAACATCTGATAAATCAAGGCCGGGTTGCGAAACCCAATTATTTTGATAAATTGTATAAGTCAAATCAGATTTAATTCAAGGGATGGGAATTAATCCTATTCCTTTTATATTTTTAGATGATCATAATTTGATTCATGGTTTTTCTGATGGGCATAGCGATCGCACTGATATGTTAAGTTTTATATAAAATCATGTTTTATTGAAGCTGACAAAACTTCCTCCTAGAATTTAGTAGGGACGTTTCATGGTTAATCTTTATTCATCGTCAGGTAAAATCAACTTAGGCTCCCAAACTAACCAGAAATTTGTACAAATACCGCACAATGTTTTGAGATTGAAACTAAAAGCTATATGTGATAGATACGGGCTAACTTACAATGAACTTGAGGCATCTTATACATCAGGACTTACCCAAGGGCACTAATTGTAGTGGCAATATTTGGAAAATGGCAAATTTATGCGCCATATATAGCGGTTCTGGGTAAGTCCTGACATCTAAAGGGAGTTTTCTAGATCAAGATTAGATACCTGTTTATAATGCTGATAATCCAAGTATATAGTTTTAGTGGAAAACCCATAACACGTGGTTTGTACAAAACTAAGGAAGGAAAATTGATAAATGCTGATGCTAACGGTGCAGCAAATATTGGAGCAAAAAGTAACCTGAATGGATTTATATCAAACAGACTAGAGGCATCTTTGGCTATGCCATTAAGGGTTCAAATTGACGTGACTTCAGTCCGTCGATTTTATTGCACTTAAGAATTATCGAGGCTTTAGTTGGGGGAGTGTCAAGGAAACTATTAATAATTTTATGAAAGAAAGTATTGAAAAGCTGAAACAAAATCTTAGTCAAAATATTGTTGGAAAAGAAGATGCGATTAATTTAGTATTAGTAGCACTACTTTCAGGGGGTCATGTTCTTCTAGAAGATGTTCCCGGTGTAGGTAAAACCTTACTAGCAAAATCCTTAGCTTATTCTATTGCTGGAAAGTTTCAGCGAATTCAATGTACTCCTGACTTACTGCCCACTGATATTACTGGTACTAATATTTGGAACCCCCGCAGTGGGGAATTTGAATTTCTACCCGGTCCGGTATTTGCAAACGTACTATTGATAGATGAAATTAATCGTGCAACACCTCGTACTCAATCTGCTCTTTTAGAAGTGATGGAGGAAAAACAGGTTACCGTAGATGGGGTTTCACATTCTGTTCCTAGCCCATTTTTTGTCATTGCAACTCAGAACCCAATTGAGTATCAGGGAACATTTCCACTTCCAGAAGCACAAATGGATCGTTTTACTTTATCTCTGACATTAGGCTATCCCACAGAGTCGGAAGAACTTCAGATGTTACAAAGAATCTCTGAAGGCTCAGGGGTTAATACACTAAAAGCTTGCATTACTTTGGAGGAAGTACAGAAATTACGTCGTTTGTGCAGTCTAGTTAAAGTGGACGAGTCTTTGCAAAAGTATATTCTCAGGTTTGTTAGGACAACAAGGGAAGATGAAGAAATTACCCTAGGTATTAGCCCTCGTGGAACAGTTGCTTTATATCAAGCTACTCAAGCGTTAGGCTTTCTGTCCGGAAAAGATTATGCTATTCCTGATGATGTGAAGTTTCTTGTTTCTTATGTGCTTTCCCATCGTTTGATAACAGTAGGAGGAAGACGTACTCAAACAATTGTGGAAAGATTACTGGGTTCTGTGAGAGTTTCCTAGTTTGAGTTTTTAATGAGTATAATTATTAGGGCTTGCTGATTAATTCTCAAAGCATTGACATATAAAGGCAATATCATTATTTGGATAGCAAAAATTGATCAATAGACCTCTGCAAAAATGCTGATTTTGGAACGGCGGGATAACGTTTTGAGAACCTTTTATGAAGATATAGTCATTCTGATTTAGATTGAGATAAGATTTTTTTGCTGTGAAAGGGTTTTAGCTGAAAAAGTCTCCTATCCTTATTTGGAATAACTATATCTAAAAATAACAGATTTACTATCAAGGAGTTTATCAGGGTTTAAGGGCGTAAATTGGCAAATGAACTCTGTAGCGCTGACGCGATCGCCAATTTACTCCATTCAATCTACCAAATTTGCACAAAACCATATAGGACAGGGTGTGTAACCATTCTTAAAAATCATTCTCTAAAAATTTTAGGACTTATATCATGAGGACTGACGCATGAACACTATTTGTAGGGTGTGTTTCGCTTCGCCACTTGAATTGCGCACTTCGTAACGCACCAAGGCTCTATATATAGTGCCTTAGCGTAAGTCCTGATCATGTTCGGGTGTTGGGGGAATAAACCTTTGAAGACATTTACTGATGTTTTGTCAGCTGTTCGTACAGTTATTTCTTTCCGTTTTTTTGATTGGTTGACTAATTACTGTGACGTATTTACCTCTCACACAGAAAGTTTGGGCGATATTGGGGCTTAAAATTGTGAAAGGTATCGTTAGGTGGGGCTAGGGGTGGGTTCCCTGCTCCTTAAAAAGACTTTTTAATTTTCAACGTTTACACTTTAACATACTATTTGTAAAACCGCAACATTGATTGCTTTTAATGTTCTAGCTCCCCTGCGGGAGAGCGCGGGTCTTCAACCAACGTTGAGATAAATGTTTCCTACACTTTCATGAGTGGAGAACCTCACCCTAAACCTTTCCAGGAGGGGAGGACTATCCATCTCTTTCACAAACCAGATAGTATTGCTATATAAAAGTTCTACCCATCAACCATTACCTCCAAACATATTCTCAATTTGACATGAATAAAATAGGATGGCAATAGTAGAGGAAAGCTAAAATTGCTTAAGTTGTTTGATTGAGCTTACTCGTTTCCACCCCCGCTCTAAAAGAGACGGAGGTTTAAAATTGTAAATACGTCAAATATTTAGCCTTAACTTACAATCATACTTTTGCTATTTCCTCTTTCTACATCCTCTTCTTCGAGATCCACATCCACATCTACATCTACTTGACGCAAATGAATATGTTTACGCCCTAAGGAAATTTCAAACTCATCTCCTGGCTGTAAATCCATTTGTTTAGTATAAGCTGCACCAATTAGTAAATTACCATTGGATTGTACGCTAATCCTATAACTAGCAGAACGTCCCCCACGCCCATTACCATTTGGTTTTCCATCTAATTTAATACCTTCAGCATCAATTAAAGCATTCAAAAATTTCATCATGTTAACTCGTTCAACACCATTTTTAGTAACAGTGAAGTAACCACAGCTTTTAGCTTTTTCTTCCTTAGTTAGGTTACCTAATTCTTTTACTTGGTTAAGTAAATCTTCCCCTTGTAAGGGTTCAGGTTTTTTCTTTTTACCCATCTTTTCATTCCCATAACACTTTACTACAGTTATCAACTTTTGTCTTGGCTGTTTTAAATTCCAATAAACAATAGCTTGATCTTTGTCTGGTAAGACTATATTACACTAATTATCTAAATATTTCACTTTCTCGATCAAATTTTTAAGATAATAATCTAAGAATAGTAATTTATTAAATTTAGCAATCATCTATATAGTATGTAATATAAGCATTGAGCAATCAACTATCAACTATTAACCAGCTTAGTTGAATGGCCATTGGATATAGTTGCAGCTATAAATTACTCTAGCTCCTTTGAATTAAGTTACTATACAATGAAGTTAACTACTCGTGGACATTATAGTGTTAAGGCACTTTTAGATTTAAGCTTACAACAAAGTAATACTCCAGTATCTGTCAAAGAAATAGCAGTACGTCAAAACATACCTGTAGCCTATCTTGAAAAGTTACTAATAGAGATGCGCCGTGGAGGTTTAGTTATATCGTTTCGTGGAGCTCAAGGTGGATATCAATTAGCTAAATTACCAGCTCAAATATCTCTAGGAGAAATACTAGAATCTGTTGGTGAAACAATCGAACCTTTGCTTAGATATAGTCCTAATCCTAGCCAGGCAGAAGACTGGGTTACTTATTGTATCTGGCATCGGATGCATAAAAAACTTTCTGAAGCTCTTTACAATATTTCCCTAGAAGATTTATACTATGATGTCCGTAGTTGGCAAACTGTAGTCGGAGAAGAAACTAGTTTTGTTGTTTAGTTTTTGCGAGTTTAAGTGTAAAGTTATAAAAGTTAATCAGCGGTTAAATGATTAGCAATAATTATTAGTTCAAATAAATTTATAATTATTGAATTCCTGTGATTTATAACTATAGCTTCATTGTTATTTTTATAGCTGCTTGTCTAGATTATTTGATTGGCGATCCTTGGAATTGGCCACATCCTGTAAAAGTCATGGGATGGATAATTACTTATTATACTCAAATAATTTTTAAACTCAGTAAACATTATAGAGAGAATTTCCCTAAACTTATACTAAGATTTGCAGGTATTTTACTGACGATCACTCTTGTTTTTGGTAGTGGAGTTATTAGTTGGTTAATTGTTCAAGCTTTACGAATAAATTTTGTCCCATTTCCTTTATTAACAGTAATATTAGAGAGTATTCTATTAGCTAGCTGTTTTGCTGGCAAAAGTTTAAATATTGCAGCTAAAGATGTACTTCAACCGGTTCTAAGTGGTAATTTAATTCAAGGACGGCAAAAGTTAAGTTTATATGTAGGTAGAGATACAGAAAGCTTGTCAACTTCAGAAATATTTCGCGCAGTTTTGGAAACAGTGACAGAAAATGCTACAGATGGGGTAATAGCACCATTATTTTATGCTTTAGTAGGAGCAATAATACCTAATTTAGGCAGTATCCCTTTAACCTTTGCTTACAAAGCTGCTAGTACATTAGACTCAATGGTGGGCTATAGAGAAGCACCTTATACTGATCTGGGATGGTTTAGTGCTAAACTAGAAGATGTTTTAACCTGGTTACCTTGTCGCTTAAATGTGCTGACTATAGCATTTCTCTCTGGCAAACCTCTATATGTTTATAGAATATGTCAAAGGGATGCAGTGAAAGACCCAAGTCCTAATGCTGGTTGGAGTGAGTGTGCCTATGCTGCAACATTGGGAGTGCAAATGGGTGGTGCCAATTCTTACAAGGGGGTGGTTAAACATAAACCATTATTAGGAGAACCTACTCATCCAATTACAGTAGAAACTATTGATCGGGCATTACAGTTAACTCGGTACTGCTTTTTAATATGGTTGGGATTATTTTTTATAGCACAATATATTTAGGGTGCGGACATTGGTAAATTCCGTTTGCGCAATATTTATGACTGTGTTTTCATCTTGACAAAATTGCCCGCCTATGGGCGAAGCTTTCAACTCAATTTTTTGGTGAATAAATGAGCAATACAGTAGAAATTTTATCGGCAGAAGAGTTACGGCGTACTTTTACTCGTCTCGCTTCCCAAGTAATTGAAAAGTCAGGAGATTTATCTCAATTGCTGTTGTTAGGTATTCATACTAGAGGAGTGCCACTAGCAGAAATTTTAGCAAATCAAATTGAATCACTAGAACAGGTTAAAGTACCTGTGGGAGCATTGGATATTACTTTTTATCGGGACGACTTGGACCAAGTGGGAATGCGAACCCCAGCCAAAACTGAAATTCCTGTGGATATTACTGGTAAGATTGTGGTACTGGTTGATGATGTGATTTATAAGGGTCGAACTGTTCGAGCTGCTTTGAATGCAGTTGTTGAGTATGGTCGCCCAGAAGTAATTAGATTGGTTGTTTTAGTGGATCGGAGTCATCGGGAGTTACCTATTCATCCAGATTTTACAGGTAAAAAATTACCCACTTCTAAGGAAGAGCAGGTAAAGGTTTATGTACAAGATATTGACGGTAAAGATGGGGTAGAGTTATTTCGATCAGATGGCAGAGAATAGGGAAGATGGAAAGTAGGATAGGGAATAAACAAAAGATATTTACATTGTTGTTGAATTCTTTATTCAAGGTCTGATTAATCAACCTTGGCCTCAACTTCATTTTTCTGTAAAAGATGAATTTGATTAATAGAATCTTCCCCTAATCTAATTGTCAAATCAGAACCAATCTCACCTGTAGAAGTGGGTTCAATATGACCAAAACCTAAAGTATTTTGCACAACTTCTGCTGACTTTAAATAACCCTTTTGAACAATAACTTGAGTCAAATGTTGTTGATCAGACCAGTTAGGAACTACATAAACATTATAAAATCCTTTGTCTCGCAAATACTGAGCAAATTTTGTTGCTGCTTGAGGATAACTAGAGGCATTTTGCACAGCTATTTTATTCTCTAGAGGCAAAATTTCATTATTATATTTCTGATATTTTTTGTCATACTTAAACTTGTCTAATTTGACATCGAAATATTGTTCCAGGATGCGATCGCGACCTGCCTGCTCTATAATCCAATAACTAGCAAAATACTCATTTCTAGAACTAGGTTTTCCTGGCAACATCACCATTTTTAAATGATCTCGCTCCAAGTCAAGACTAAAACTGATTAAAGCCAACATTTCCTGAAAACTTAAATTAGTATCAACATACTTGTGCATGACTCGAATAATTTGAGGCCACCGAGTTAAAACTGCCATATTAGTAAGACGACTTTGCAGTGCCTTGAGCAAAACTTGTTGTCGTTGCACTCGACCAATATCGCCATAAACCTCTTCTCGGAAACGGGCAAATTGTTCTGCTTGTTCTCCATTCAGAGTTTGCCAACCTGCCTGTAAATCTATTTTTAACTGCTGAGTATTGTCAATATAAAACATAGGTTCAGGAATAAAAACTTCTATTCCACCTAGTTGTTCTACTAATTCTTGAAACGCTTCTTTGCTTACTCGCACATAACGGTCAACTTCAATATTATTGAGAGTATATTTTAAAACATTTTTTACCAGTTTGGGTCCCCCATATAGATTGGCTTCATTAATTTTAGCAAGGCCTATTCCGGGAATTTGGACTTTAGTATCTCGTGGTATAGAAAGTAAACTGACAGTTTTATTTGTGGGGTTGGCTCGTACTAATAGTAAAGTATCACTACGACCTTCAAATACATTTGGAGAATCTTCTGTTAACCCAGGAACTTGGTCAATTCCCATAACTAGAATATTGATAGGTCGTGAAAGTTTGTAAGGTAAGCGTTTACGCCACAGAATATCTGCGCTAAATTGCTGGAGTAGTCGAGTTATAAATTCTGGTTCAACGGGGGCAAACAAAGTAGTTATTGCTCCGAAAGAAGTTGTAGTTATGGTTCCGCTCAACAGTAATATAAATATCCAAAACCACCATTTCAAGCAAATAGGTTGAGAGTTACTAGAAGAAGTATTATTCATAAACAATCACAAAATAAAAATATAAACTTATAAGTAAGATTATTGCTCTAACTAAGACGTTGTAGTTTAAGAGTTGAGTGTTCTACTAAAGTTGAATAAAAGTTATAATTTGGAAAAAATTGGCAATGAGAATTTAAGATGGAATTATCTAAGTTTATTAAGTAATCTAGAATCCAATGATACCTGTTATTCTTGCTGGTGGAAAGGGAGAGCGTTTTTGGCCTCTAAGTCGTAAGCATCGGCCTAAACAATTTCTCTCTCTTGATGGTAGTGGTAAAAGTTTGTTACAAGCAACAGCCCAGAGACTACTCCCATTATCTAATGGTTGGGATGGTTTATGGGTTGTGACTTCGGCAATGTTGGCTACAGGTGTGGCACAACAGTTACCCCAGATACCACAGAAAAATATATTGGCAGAACCGGAGGGAAAGGATACTGCTGCTGCTGTTGCTTGGACAGTAATAGAAACAGCGCATCGTTATGGGGAAGATGCAGTTGTCGGATTTTTTCCGGCTGACCATTGGATCGCTAAACCGGAAATATTCCAGAAGACCCTGGAGGCAGCAGCTACATTGGCCACTAATCAGGAGGCTATTGTCACTTTGGGTGTGAAACCTTCTTTTCCTTCTACTGGCTATGGGTATATTGAACAGGGAAAAGAGGCAGGAAATTTTGCTGGGTTTGATGCTTATCAGGTGGCACGGTTTACGGAAAAGCCTAGTCGAGAGAAGGCAGAGGAGTTTTTAGCAATGGGGCGTTTTAGTTGGAATGGGGGTATTTTTGTGTTCAGGGTGGGGGTAATGTTAGGGGAGCTGCGAAAGTATATGCCAACCATGATGACTGTTTTGGAGGGAATGGGTGTTGGGGGTTATTCTCAGTTGGAGAAAAAGAGTATTGATTATGCGGTGATGGAGAAGACTGAGAAGGCTTTTGTGTTACCTGTGGCTTTTGGTTGGGATGATTTAGGTGACTGGAATGCTTTGGAACGTTTGCTTAAGGGTGATCATGTGAATGTGGAGTTGGCTAATCATTTGGGGTTAGGTACGGAGGGGTCGATTTTTTATGCTACCAGTGATGATGAGGCAATTGTAACTATTGGCTTGGAGAATCTGGTTGTTGTTAGGAATGGGAATGTGACTTTGGTTATGAAAAAGGAGCGATCGCAGGATATTAAGAAGGTTTTGAAGAGTTTGGCTAATCATCCTAAGTTTAAGGATTTATTGTAAGGGAAGTAAAGAACAAGGAAAGAAAATATACAGAACTCACCCAGAACTGCTATATCTATTAGGGTTTAATGGCCATTAACTTCTACAGATAGGGTATTATACCAATTACCAGAAACTTTGCTATATTTGAATTTTATATAGGACTTACGCGTGAACGCTATTGGTAGTGGACTGACACAACTAAAAATGTAGGTTGGGTAGAACGAAGTGAAACCCAACAAAGGTTTATTATGGTTAGGTTTCGTCCCTCAACCCAACCTACCCTTATTGCACCATTTTAGCTATGTCGGTCTAGTAAGGTGTGTTAGCGCGCTTAGTAACGCACCAAGGCTCTATATATAGTGCCCGTGCGTAAGTCCTGTATTCTTTAATAGTTTTTTTTAAGATAGGTCAGGACTTACGCAAAATATGAAAATATACACCATCTGTAGGGGTTAGAGGCCGTTAACCCCTACTAGATATAGTGGTTCTGCGTAAGTCCTGATAGGTAATATAGCAACGTGCGCTGGTATTTTTACATAATACAAGTTACTACTAATGCAGTATAGCTGAAAGTATTGGTAATACTAGCATAAAGTTGTACTACATTAAAAACAATAGTAATATGTAAATATGTAAGCGCTCATGGCTATAAGTAGGAAAATTTAGTTAGATGACTCATAAATTAGAACTCCATAAGATAACAGC
>JAKQYF010000103.1:0-4698 GCA_023356535.1 Trichodesmium sp. MAG_R03
TAATACTATAAATATCATAAAAAATGACTATCTGGAGGAGCTGGCGATCGCTCTCTCAAAGATAGTTACAGTAAGTGCTTGATAATTTTTGGAGATGTCTATTACCTTCGATGACTGTAGCGCCACTAATAGAAATAGTTGCTTAAGGAATGAGAACAAAATAAAGCCGGAGACAATGAATTACGTTCAAGGGATTTCCTAGGCACAAACTACAAATTTCCGGTCTTATTAAATTTACGTTCCTAATCATCATTTTTAATAGTTGCGACACCTTTATTATCTGCAATAGTAGCATTTTGGGGTTTCCTCAGTTGGACAAAGAATTTCTCATCCAACTCATCAATAGTATCTCCTAAAACTGGTACAGGAATTTGTTTTGTGGTTTCCCCTGGTTGAAAAGTAATAGTTCGATAACGACGTCGATAATCTGAACCTGCTTTAGCTCCATTATTTATGGTAACAAAATCAACTTTCACTGCCTTGTCACTAGGTTCGCTAAGACTGACTGTAAACACCGGTTTCTGTACTCCATCATTACCTTCATTTACAATAATATCATTGATAGTAATTTCTGGTAGAGTTGGTGTGTTAGGCAAAATCTCAATACTCTTTTCTGCATCTTGAATAGTTCCTAAACCAGAATGATTATCTTGGTCTATGTCTGCATTTTGAGAATTACTTAATCGTACCCAAAAATATTCCTGTTTTTCAACTTCTTCATCATCAATAATAGGTACTTCAATTATTTTCTTTGTCTCACCAGGTTTAAATGCTATTGTACCTGCTTGGGAACGATAGTCTAATCCCTTGATAGCTGTACTATCATGAGTTTTATAATCTACTTTTACTGTCCTTGGACTTTCTTGGTCAAGAGTTACTTGAAACCTTCCATTCTGATTACTACTATTACCTTCGGTGACTGTAGAACTACTAATAGAAATAGTTGTTAAATCATCATTTTTAATAGTTGCAACACCTTTATGATCTGCAATAGTAGAATTTCGGGGTTTCTTGAGTTGGACAAAGAATTTCTCATCCAACTCATTAACAGTATCTCCTAAAACTGTTACAGGAATTTGTTTTGTGGTTTCCCCTGGTTGAAAAGTAATAGTTCGATAACGACGTCGATAATCTGAACCTGCTTTAGCTCCATTATTTATGGTAACAAAATCAACTTTCACTGCCTTGTCACTAGGTTCGCTAAGACTGACTGTAAACACCGGTTTCTGTACTCCATCATTACCTTCATTTACAATAATATCATTGATAGTAATTTCTGGTAGAGTTGGTGTGTTAGGCAAAATCTCAATACTCTTTTCTGCATCTTGAATAGTTCCTAAACCAGAATGATTATCTTGGTCTATGTCTGCATTTTGAGAATTACTTAATCGTACCCAAAAATATTCCTGTTTTTCAACTTCTTCATCATCAATAATAGGTACTTCAATTATTTTCTTTGTCTCACCAGGTTTAAATGCTATTGTACCTGCTTGGGAACGATAGTCTAATCCCTTGATAGCTGTACTATCATGAGTTTTATAATCTACTTTTACTGTCCTTGGACTTTCTTGGTCAAGAGTTACTTGAAACCTTCCATTCTGATTACTACTATTACCTTCGGTGACTGTAGAACTACTAATAGAAATAGTTGTTAAATCATCATTTTTAATAGTTGCAACACCTTTATGATCTGCAATAGTAGAATTTCGGGGTTTCTTGAGTTGGACAAAGAATTTCTCATCCAACTCATTAACAGTATCTCCTAAAACTGTTACAGGAATTTGTTTTGTGGTTTCCCCTGGTTGAAAAGTAATAGTTCGATAACGACGTCGATAATCTGAACCTGCTTTAGCTCCATTATTTATGGTAACAAAATCAACTTTCACTGTCTTGTCACTAGGTTCGCTCAGATTGACTGTAAACACCGGTTTCTGTACTCCATCATTACCTTCATTGACAGTAATATCATTAATAGTAATTTCTGGTTGAGTCGGTTTGTTATACAAAATCTCAATCCGTTTTTTTGCTTTAACTCCATAATAATTAGAAATAGTAATTGAACCATTTTCTTCACCTAGATCGAGGATTAAATTTTTATTCTTTCGCCTTCTCTTAACTTGAGAGCTATTATATTCTGACAAGTCTAAAACATCCTTTTGATTTGTCCTAACAATCTTATCATTTCCGGTATACTCTCCTGGTGTATAACCACTAAACTTATTAGCAGCATTATTAGCATAAATCAAATCATCTCCATGAGAATTAATTAGATTTTCTATAACTGCACCATAAGCGATCGCTGTACCAGAAGTAGAAGTCTTATATTTCTTGCCACTGGTATCGTGAAATGCAATGTATTCATGTTTGTTGTAAGCATCAGTAGTAGTAATTAACCCACCCTCTCTCAAATCTATGCGATAATCATAAGTAATATTTGCTAAGTCTAAATCAGGAAGTTTCGAGACATCTATAGTATCAAAACCACCCCCATCCCAAAGTGTGAGTTTTGTTCCTTTGTCAGGACTGCCTAAATATTGATTACCATCAGAAAATCCATACACACTATCAAATGAGTAGGTTGTATTTTGGGAATTAAAGTTGTTATTTCTACCATATAAATATTGTAAACTTTGAATATCATAAGTCATTGGTGTCGTAGAATATTGATTGAAACCACCCAAACTAATGTAAGTCATCATGGTATTAGTATTATTATCTTGAGCATAAGACAAGAAAGGACCCTGTTCTCCAGAACTATAATTACCAGGATGTTTTAAACCTAGAGCATGACCTATTTCATGGGCGATGGTTATATAACCATAACTTCCAGGAACATCCTCATATTCGTGTTGATAAACAGATGATAAATGTACATCTCCAGCAGTAGGATATTCTGTTGTACCCGGTGGTTCGTATGCATAAGCACGAGACTCACTTGATAATGGTTCATTTGATAACATTATACGTATTTGACCGTAGTTATCTGCTGTATCTGCTACTTCTTTAAATGTGACATCTAGATATTGTTCAAAGAGATTAAAAATCTGTGTAATATTTCTTTTAATAGGGTCAGTGACTGGTAATGGATTTTCTCTTCCATAATATGAATTAATTGCTTGATTTGAGAAAAAGCTATAAGTAATTATATTTTCTTCTCCTGTGTCCCAAAGTGTTTTAGTCAATAAACTGTTAATTTTTTTGTCACTAGATAATGGTGATATTTTTCGGCGAACAATTGGATTAAAAACACTATCAAAATTCCCATTACCAAGATTATCTTCTAAATTTGATTCGTTATCTTCATGGTTGGATGTTTGATGACTACCGCCACAAATATGACAATGAGAAAAGGATAAATTGTCTAGTTGATTGACTACAAATTTATCTTGGTTTATAGAACGAATTTCATAAAATTCATCTTTTTTTTCTAGGTCTGGGTAGTCTATTCTAATTTCTCCTAAAATATTATTTTCATCTTTACTGCTAATCAAAATAACTTGACTATTTTCGACTCCTATTACTTTACCATTTCTTACCCAGTCTTGTTGATTTGGTGAAGTTTTTACTTCGTCAAGCTTAATATCTAGGTTAGTATCTGAAAATAAGTTTAGTCTGAGGGTTTTGTCCGATCTATTTGTGTCGTCTAGAAGATTAAAGTTTAATTTAACCTGTCGCTGACGAATTATAGGTGAATTTTCAAAGTTTCTTTTTACCCCTGCTTTTTGAGAAACTTCAGTAAATAGTAAAGGTGGTTCTTGAGTCATGGATTCTCCTACCAATTGTTCTCCATCTTCTACTCCTGTTAGAGGATCTTTTTCTGTTTTACTAGCAGACTTTAAAACAATAGAGTTCTGTGTTGATTCTGTAGTAAGAATTTCTGAGCTTGCAAATAAAATTGTGTCTGACTCTGTTTCAGATTGATAGGCAGGAAAAGCAGCTTCTAAATCTGATTTATAATCACCAATATTGGTAATTTTTTCCCTAGTTTGTAGAATTATTTTTTCTTCCGAAATTGGATAAGATTGAGTACTATCTCCATTCCATAAATTACTAGGTATAGGGAAGCGATCGTTACTGTCAGTCAAAAGTAATTCTGACATTATTGCTTTACCTCCTGATAAAATATATAGTGAGCCTATTTAAGTTATAATATTTTGGTTGCACAGGACTTACGTAGTGCCGCTATATATAGCACATAAATTCGTCTTTTTTAAGATGTTGCCACTACAATTAGTCCCGTTGCGTAAGTCCTGTTGCAGTTAGGAACCAAGAGTTATAAATCGGAAGTCATGATTTCAACGATGTTTAGTTAATTTTACAGCAGATTTCGGGCAAATGATGTACAGGGTAAATGGTGAAAATTACGTAGTGCAGGCATCTTGCCCGGGCGGGTGTACCTCATAACAACAGAAAGCGCTGTAACTGTTATACAAATTATCACAACCAATTTAGGATTGCTATACTTATTCCTTTATACTTTTGATTATTCGTTTTGTCCTCAGTGTTTTCAGAAATAACTCGAATTTATTTATAAAAATTTATATTTATGATTTTGGCAAGGCTTAAATCGGGACTATAAAGTGCTGCAAATAAACAGTCTATAGTCTATCATCATCACATAGAAATTCAATCAAAAGTCTTGGAGATAGAAAGAAGAACTTTAGTAGCTGGCAGATTTATTCTGAGGACTAATATGGA
>JAKQYF010000103.1:4798-17859 GCA_023356535.1 Trichodesmium sp. MAG_R03
AAAGTGCTGCAAATAAACAGTCTATAGTCTATCATCATCACATAGAAATTCAATCAAAAGTCTTGGAGATAGAAAGAAGAACTTTAGTAGCTGGCAGATTTATTCTGAGGACTAATATGGACAGGACTTACGCAAATCCCCCTTGAAAAAGCTATATGTAGTGGCAAAGGGCATTTTTTATCACTGGATATAGTGCCCGTGCGTAAGTCCTGATGGAGTCAAATTCAGCAATTAAAAACTCAGAAATACTATATGGTTTGCTAAGAAAGTCTTTTTCAGAAATAGGGGACCCACCCCTAAAATCTTCCAGGAGGAGAAGTAGGGACGTTCCTATTTTTGTTATGCAATGTCCCTATAGAGGAACGGGGAATTGATATCATGTCCGGTAGCATCGTTTGTGCATAAAATTAAGTCATTCTTGAAAGAAACCCTTCTGTATAATACCTTCTGCCCTCTGCCAACATCCACGAAAGCATAAGTATTCAAGCAGATATGATATGATAGAGGAGGTAGTCGGATATATTTGTACCTTAATTTTTCTGCCTAGGGAGCGCCCAAAATAATAACTTTTTGAGCTCTCAGGACCGAAAACTAGACACTTTTTTCGCTCCTAAAAATTCTGAAGCCTTTATGTGTCAATGCTTTAATATTTAATCAGCAAGCCCTAAATAATCAGGACTTACGTATGAATACCATTGGTAGGGTGTGTTTTGCTGACGCAAAGCGGAGCGAACGCTTCGCGACATGAAAAGTGCACTTCGTAACGCACCAGGACTCTATATATAGTACCTTTGCGTAAGTCCTGATAATATATCTTCACAGTAATATCTATTCAAAAAAGCAACTAATTATAGTATTGACACTTCAATATAACTGTACGCTACATATAGTGTGCTGGCGTAAGTCCTAATTTAATCAGCAACCCCTACTTAGGTCAAGGGATCCCCACTCTCTCAATCTCCCTATTCCCTCTAAAAAACACATCCTTTTAATGCCTGCTTAAATTCTTTAGCAGTTTTAAAATAAATTTCTGGCTCATCAATTAATGCTAAATCAATTACTTCTGCCAATGATTGGGGAATATAAATATTTCTTTGTCTAATTGGTACAGGTTTAGTCTGTAATACAGTTAAAATTGGGTCTTTCCCAACAAAATCACGGGGATATTCACCAGTTAACATATTATATAAAGTTGCTGCCATTGCCCAAACATCTACTTCCGGTTTTACATATTTAAAATCAATCATTTGCTGCTTGGGCATAAAGGGAAAATTTACTCCTTTGTTGCCCGTGATTGTTTGCCCACTTAAACCAGCTAAATCAAAAGCTTTTGCTATTCCATAATCTGCTATTTTTATGACTGTTGAACTATTTATATTACTCAGAAAAATATTAGCTGGTTTAATATGCCGGTGAACTAAACCTTTCCCTTTCCCAAAACTACCATCTGCTTTTTTAACAAAAGGAATTTCTGCATTATGAGTATATTCTAAACCATCTAAAGCTTGTATAATAATTGTTACTGCCATAGTAATAGATAATCGATAACCACAACGCTCCAACAAATTCCAAATACTATCACCATTGCAATATTCTAAAGTCAAAAAAAATTGGTTATCGCTATAACTATAATCCTTCAATTTCACAACATTCTTATGATTTAAAGCTTTAGTATTTTCTATTTCTGTTAAAAAACGATTTATAGCCTGAGAATGGGTAGCAACTTCTGGCAACATGGTTTTTAAAGCTATTAATTCTTGAGTAGAATTATTTCTCGCTAAATAAACTTCTCCAAAATTACCTTTACCGAGTAATTTAATGACTCTATAGCCGGGGATTTGAATGATATTATTATTTTCTAATTTTGCCGAATTAACTAATAGTTTATTATTTTCTATCTGAGATTTTTTGGGCATAGGAGCTATTTCTAGAAGCATCTTTTTGGGGTCTTCAATACTTAGCTGAAAAATAGTTGTACCTAATTGAATTTGGTCTCCTGATTTTAAATCATATTCAGGAAACTGTATTTGGTCTGTAGCTTCAGAGGTATGTTTGGGTTGACTTTGTCCAATTTTCTTGCCATTAATATAAGTTCCATTTGTACTGCCAAAATCACGTACTCGTACATACGGAGGATTAATATCAAGTATGCAATGATAACGAGAAATAGTACGATGTTGTTCATCACTTGGTAGCCTTAGGTGACAGTTTTGATGACGACCGATAATACAAATAGTTCTTTCTTCAAATATAAATTGTTTGTCGATCAGACTTTCTTGGATAATAGTCAGTTTGACTTGAACAGACATAATGAGACTTACACAAAATAGAAGTAAAAAATAGGTTTAAATTATAGATAGGTAGATGCTTTGATATCAAAAAGGCATAAATTATTAATTACCAATGATTCTAGCCATTTTTAGGTAATTAACGTAACTGCTTCATAAAACTGATATAAAACGTCATAATAAGTAGCATTATAAGCAACCATGCAAAAAAATTAAGTTGTACAAGTTTTATTGTAGATGAATTATGAAATTTAGCTTCCATAAAAAAATGAGTTATAAGCATGGTCTGCTGAGTAACATAGCTAAAATAGTAGAGATTAGGATGGCTCTTGCAGAAAAGGTTTAAGGTACAGTGCTCAGGGATAAAAACAGTTTTTTTTCAACGCCAACAAAGTAAGGCAAGGTGGTACTATTAAGCAACCCTAAGATACTAGAAATCGGTTTCACCCAGTACTTGTTCTAACCCTACCCGAAGTAGTCCATTGCGAGGAGTTGCTGTAGAAGAAAAATCGTCGGTCACCCAGGCTATGTCCAACCAGGTGTACTGGCTTATTTTCATAGCAAATCCGCCTAATGTGAGAGGGTATTTTTAAAGTTACAGCTGTTGCTAAAGAAGAGATTGGGGGATGGGAAAGCCTGCTTTTATACCCGGGGATTTAGTATCAGACCATCCTGAGTGGAATCCTTATTAACCCCAAACCTTCAATTCGATGAGGGGATTTAAGGAAGATACTATCAGTTAAAAATAGGGGATCTTTGAGAAACCTAAAACCTCTCTCAACAGATTGTTGTCCCTTGTATTTAGACAGCATTTCTTCTCTCCTTAGATATTTACACTAGAAATTAGAGCCTTTGTGTAATTTCTGGTAGTATCAAAAATAACCTAACTTCTGATTTTTGATTTCTAACTTCTCCTCAATATCAGGTCGTGTATTCGGCGTTAATCTTTACATAGTCATAACTAAGGTCGCATCCCCAAGCCTTCCCATTACCAATACGGTCCCCAACTTTGATAGTAATTAATACAGTATCATCCTTGAGATATTCTCCAACTGCCCTCTGCTTCAAATATTCCCTAGTAGCAGCTTGGTCAAAATCTAAAGGTTGCCCATTATCCATTAGTAAAAAGTTTCCCAACCTTATTTGTAAATCTTCCTGCTCAAACATCACTCCGGCACGACCTGCGGCGGCAGCTATTCTTCCCCAATTAGGGTCACGACCAAAAATAGCTGATTTCACGAGAGAAGACCCCGCAATAGTTTTGGCAATTTTATTAGCAGATACTTCATCAGATGTTCCAGTAACTTGAACTTCTATCAGACAAGTTGCCCCCTCGCCATCGCGAGCGATCGCTTTAGCCAAAGAAATACAAACTTCTGTTAACATTGCCTCCAACTTTTCTGCCTCTGCTCCCATATTAGTAATAGCAGATGCGCGAGACTGACCATTTGCCAAAGCAATAACTGTATCATTAGTACTGGTATCCCCATCAACAGTAATTTGATTGAAACTGCGATTAACTGCTCTAGTTAACATCTCTTGCCATAATTGAGGAGAAACTGCTGCATCACAGGTCACAAATGACAGCATTGTTGCCATATTCGGATGGATCATACCAGAACCTTTAGCAATACCACCAATACGAACCGGGCGATCGCTCATGAGAGTTTCTAAAGCTATTGACTTTGTCACTAAATCTGTGGTAATAATAGCTTTTGCTGCTGCTTCTCCTCCTTCTGCGGAAACTGTAGAGACTAACTGGGGAATAGCTGCTTTGAGGGCATCCATTTTAATTCGTTTGCCAATAACTCCGGTGGAAGCTAGTAATATGAACTCTGGAGAAATATTGAGTGCTTTACCCAATTCTGTCGCACTTTCCATAGCATCCTGCCAACCTAAATCTCCTGTAGCAGCATTTGCCTGGCCAGCATTACATAAAATTGCTCTAGCACTTGGTTGATCTTCTAAACGTTGGCGACAATAGTCTACACAAGCAGCTCTGACTTGATTTGTTGTAAAGACTCCAGCAGCGATCGCAGTTACATCTGATAAAATTAAGGCTAGATCTTCTGCCCCAGAGGGTTTTAATCCCGCAGTAATTCCCGTTGCTTGATATCCTTTGGGAGCTGTTACTCCACCATTGATTACTTGCCAGTCTGACATTTTTTTTCCTTATTGGATAATTCTAACTAGTTATTATACCAATGACTAAGAGGATAGTTGTTTAAACTTCATCATAAATCTAGATTTTCGAGATGGAGAAGTTTTGTGGTACCTACACATTTTATGGTTGAAAAATGTCTCGAAGTTAGTCTAAAGATGACAATTACAGAAGATTTCGGGCAAATGATGTACAGGTTAAATGGTGAAAATCATGTAGTGCGGGCATCTTGCCCGCGTGAGCGTACCTCATCAGGACTTACCCACGGGCACTACACGAGGGTGAGGGTGAATGCCATTCGCTTCTATATATGGCGTTTTCAAGGTAAATTTGCGTAAGTCCTGCTCATAACAACGGAAAGCACTGTATTACGACTTACACCAAGGTACTATATATAGAGCCTTAGTCCGTTACGAAGTGCGCAATTCAAGTCACGAAGCGTTCGCTCCGCTTGGCGTCAGCAAAACACACCCTACCAATAGCGTTTATGCGTAAGTCCTGATTATATTAAATCCGGCAGTAGGGGTGAGTATATTTCCTGTTCTTCTGTAGGGACGTTGCATGCAACGTCCCTAGAACTCCACAGTCGGGGTTAGGGATAAGCTAATACTCATTTAAAATGTGTATTAGTAAGCTAGAATTTAGAATTTAGAATTTAGAATTTAGAAGGGTTTTTTCTCTGAACAATGCATACAACAATAAGTCGTCTAAATGCAGAAAAGCTTACTAACGCCAGACCACTATGAGTAGCCTTGATTCGAAGAAGTCAACCATAGCCTAAGTCTTACCAATTAAGAGTTTAAGAAAGTGGCCTGTAAACTCGATAGTTGATTTGAGGAAAAATATTATCGATCGCCTCAACCTTTCCCAACCAACCAGAGTCAATCTTTCCCTGTAGAATGTCTTCATAGATCTTGTTAAAGCGCATCAAATGCGATCGCGTTCTCCGCACCGCATAAGGAACCATAGTACCCGTACTCATAATAAAAGCCCAGTCAGAAGATTGAGCCAGCAATAATTCTCGGCCTGCCTGATTTAAAGCCCTGAGTACCAGTTCATCTTGTGCTTCGTATCGTGCCAATTCAACCATCCGTTCTGTAGCCTGATGCAAATGAGGATAAATCCAAGAATTAGTATGATTAAGCCAATTTTCATGGAAACCCTTATATCCCCAACTAGACTGGGCTGGAAGACAAACTTGATGTTCAGGATGTTTCTGTAAATAATCTGCCAAATGAATCATCTGATAAGTGCTTTGGTCATGCCAAGTTTTACGGAATAGGAAATCCAAAAACCAAGGCCCCTCATACCACCAGTGCCCAAACAATTCAGCATCGTAGGGAGAAACAATAATCGGGAGTCGCTCCATCATATTGTATAAATGCTCAATCTGACGCTCTCGATTAAACATAAAATTACCAGCGTGTTCTGCGGCTTTTTCTCTCGCCCAATATGGGTCGTAAAGTTGTTTATCTCCTAATCCCAAACTATAACCTGTAATTTTATGGTATTTAATGCCAGTATTCTTGCGCTGACCATTGGGCATAATATAAGGCTTAATGTATTCATATTCTGCTTCCCAGCCTAAATCTTTATAAAATTCTCTATATTCTGGGTCTCCTGGATATCCTATTTGGGAAGACCATACTTGTTGAGAAGATTCATGGTCTCTAGAAAAAACAGCAACTCCTGTTTCTGTAAAAATAGGAGCATAACTGCCGTATCTGGGCTTAGGTCTAGCATACATTAGACCATGGCTGTCTGTTAAGAAGTAACGTATACCAGCATCCGCCAGTAATCTTTCTAGACCTTCATAATAAGCACATTCTGGCACCCAAATGCCTCTGGGGCGACGGCCAAAGTTTTCTTCATAATGTTGACAAGCAACTTCTATTTGGGCCCAAACTGCCTGTGGGTACATTTTCATCAATGGGAAGTAGCCATGAGTAGCTCCACAGGTTATAATTTCTAGGTTGTTGCTGTCTTGAAACTGCTTAAATGCAGTAACTAAGTCACGGTTATAACGTTCCCAAAGTTCCCGAACATTTTTGAAGTGAGTAGCATAATGTTCTGCGAGGTAACGGATATGACCGTTGTAGATATTGTGGTGAATTTCTTTTTCTGCTAATTCTTGAAGTAGGGTTAAGTGGTTTTCGTAGCGGCTTTGTAGTAGGGAGTCTCGTAGCATAGACACTAAGGTTGGTGTCAGACTCATGGTTAATTGAAAATCTACACCATCTTGCTTTAAACCCTCAAACATTTGGATTAGGGGAACATAGGTTTCGGTAATTGCTTCAAATAACCACTCTTCTTCTAAAACATAATTGCTTTCTAGATGTCGTACAAAAGGTAGATGGGCATGAAGAACAAAGGAGAGATAGCCAATAGCCATAGTATCTTAATAGGTAATTGAAAGTAGGGTGAACTAAAATCAAAATAAAATTGAAAAAAATTATAATATTTTCTTTTATTTTCTTTAAGATTTTGACATTCTCCCCGGCCTGAAAGCACAGGGACTTCTACCGAGCCGAAGCTCCTGGGTGGATTGCCCACCAGCGACAATAATACTATAGTTTATGTTTTCCTGCTTAATTATTAATTAAGGGATCTAGACAATAATATAGATAAAATTAGAACAAATTGCCAACTTTTGTCAAGTCATATGATGGCTATAGATCAACGGAACTGAACATCAGCAACTAAATTCCTGAGGCCTGTCTCTTGAAGTTCTCTTCAATTCTTCATGACAAATGACTTAATTTTAGTGTCGTTAGTTTCCAACTCCTTTCTGGACACATCATTAGGATAATAGAATTTGACATCCTCCTGACGCTGCTCTTACGAGACAGGGCGGGATTCCTTAGCATCACTGTTAAGGGCTTTCTGCTTCATAGCACTTGCCCTCTGAAATTTACTCTCTTCAGGCATAAAGACCGTGACCCAGACTGACACTGCTCCTCCCGCAGCCAAAATGTTTAAAATGTGCGTTTATGTCTCTGTCATGGTGACTAGCGCATTCAGGACAGTCCCATTTTCTAATATTTAAAGGTAATTTTTCTACTACATGACCACAATTAGAGCAACGCGACCGAACTAGGAAAATATCTGTCAATTTTTATTAATGTACGACCATACCATTTAGCTTTGTATTCTAATTGCCTCACTAATTCTCCCCAATTAGCATCACTTATTGCTCTAGCTAATTTATGGTTCTTGACCTAGTTTTTTACGGCTAAATCCTCAACTACAATAGTTTGGTTTTCTCTAATCAGTTGAGTTGTTAACTTATGGGTGTAGTCTAGTTTTGAGTCTTTAATCAAGGCGTGTATCTTTGCTACTTTAAGTCTAGTAGGACTTACCCATGAACGCTATTGGTAGTGGACTGACACAACTAAAAATGTAGGTTGGGTAGAACGAAGTGAAACCCAACAAAGGTTTATTATGGTTAGGTTTCGTCCCTCAACCCAACCTACCCTTATTGCACCATTTTAGCTGTGTCAGTCCAGTAGGGTGTGTTTTGCTGACGCAAAGCTGCCCTAACGCTTCGCGTCTTGAATTGCGGACTTCGTAACGCACCAAGGCTCTATATATAGTGCTCTTGCGTAAGTCCTCTCTAGCTTTCCGATAATTATTAGACCCTTTGGTTTTTCTGCTCAGAGACTTCTGAGCTAATCTCAGTTTTTTGTGTAACTTCTGAAGATTCTTTGGGTTAGCCACTTTTTCTCCATTGCTGGTAGTTAGTAAGCAGGCAGGTGCCCAAGTCAATGCCCACTTGCTTCTTAGTCGGTGAGAGTCTCAAATCTCTGGTGTCATTAACTCTCAAAGATACAGACCATCTACCACTAGGCTCAAGTTTGACAGTGATTTTACTAGGCATACAACCTGGTGATAGTTGCCTACTCCATCTATATAGATAAGGGCTCTGCACACTTAGTTAAATAGACTTGGCCATCTTTCCATTTGAAGGCTGCCTTAGTAAACTCGGCACTGCCACCGTTGCGCTTTTTCTTGCAGTTAGGATATTTAGTCCGTCCCCTAAAAAAGTTGGTGAAAGCAGTTTGTAAATGTCTTAAGCCTTGCTGGAGTGTTACACTACTTACTTCACTGCTGAAAATTGTTCATCTTCCTGTTTTTTCCAGTTCGTCAGCATAGCTGAGGTTTGTTTGTCGTCTACTCGTTCTTGGTGTTCATACCAAGCTTGAGTCCTGGCAGCTAAGGCAAAGTTGTAGACTAAACGTACGCAGCCCAAAGTTATCCTCAGCAGACTAACAGTGCTGAGGAGTTGGGTAAAATCTAAATTTGTACGCTTTTTCAACCATCTACTGCTTACTTTTCAATATTTACATTCTAACCTATAATTTAGAGTTGTTTGGAAATAAAAAATTAAAATGCTCAAAAGCTTACTCTATAAGCTTTTCAGAGTTTTTGAAGTAAAAAGTGCTATAAACTTCTACTGATAAGGGTTTTAGCCATTTTTTTAGCTTAATTCCCAACAACTCTTTTGTATAACCGCAAGACAGCAATTCGTGATGGTTCATTAGAGAAAGGAATTGTTCTAGCAATTGCAACATCGGAAGGGCTATCACATCTACGTTGGGAACTGCTGCATGATGGTAAAAATTTAAATAGTTTGAAAGTCAAAAAATAACTTGTAGTTTTTACTTTCAAAATATATTTTCTTATTAAAAATAAAAATTTTTCATACTTTATGACTCTCTTCCTTTTTTGACAAAGCAAATCAACTTAAATAATATGATATTATGAAATATTTTACTTTTCCAAAAAATGGATATGAGCTACTTTGTGCCCTCAAGAAATATTTCCAACCTTGGATAAGGCTATATCTCGTTGAGGGCACTCTACAAAAGCATGGACTCCAACCATTTGTGGAGATCTTAAATATCCCAATAGAGGGAAATTTGAGGGATTTTCAATCTTATCACAATCCATTATTTCGTGCTTTAGCAATTCAGTCTTTCAGTTATATTCAGACATTGAAAGATAAAGAAAAAATTGCATCTCTAGAATCAGTTTTTTGCGAAAATTTACTGTCTCTTTTGCAGAAGGAGGCTACGGGAGGGGCTAATCAATTAATTCGTTGGTCTGCAGCTAAAACTATAAATTCCATTTGGTTTGATCCACAATGGTCGGAACACAAAAAGCATGACTATAGTCTAAATGCAGAGTTCCATATAAGTAATACAAGGATAGATAGGATTCAAAAGCAGATAACCGAGCAAGAATTGGATAGACTAGACAGGCTTAAAAATATATGCCGTAAAAGCAAAATTGGTAATGGTGAGTTTAGTGAAGATTATAAAGAATACCTGGAATTTTGGGTGTATGGTCCATCATCGGTTTTGTTCAATTTGACGTCTAATTCGTTAGAGTATCAGTATTTAATTAATGATGTTTTGGGCGCACTAGAACCCAGAGGAATTAAGTTAGGAGTCGAATCTCGTAATAATTTAGTTGTAGAACTTTCATTAAAGTTTGCCAAAGATATTTTTAATTACTCAGCTTACCATCAACGAGAAATATCTAATTGTTTAAAGGGATTTTTAAACAGTGATAGCGAGATGCAAATTGATCAGCCTAAAGCTCTCGATTTTCGTAAGCTGGCTGCTGAATCAATTGTGAAACTAAAGGATGAATTATGGAAAAACGATAATAATTTAAAATATCTCAAAGCAAGGGCGGCAGTTATTCTTCAAGATTGGAAATTAGTCGAACAACTAGGGGAGATTGCAGTTTTTAGTTTGATAGATGTAGGTAAGGGGTTTTTGCAACTGGAGGTAAAGCCAAACTTAAACCTAGATATACAAATTAAGGCAGTTGGTACTATTGGAAAAATTAAATTTAAGAATGATGAAGAAAAAATTCAAGCTCTATGCCAGTTTCTCCAGCTTCCAGAACAGAGAATTAGATATCAGTCTGCATTACTTTTAAAGCCATATTTGAATGACTTGAAGCCGAAATCGTATGCTATTGTTACAGCCTTGCTTTATGAATTTAATAATAAGTCACTATTTTCGTCTTTAGATATCAGCAGTATTGAACAGATTAAAAAATACATTAATGATGCAGAAAATGAACAGAGAGCTATTAATTATATTTTTGAAAAAGCTTCTGATTCTTGTGAAAATAATGCTTTTGAGGTAAAAAAAAATTCGTTCAAAAACTAAATGAGTACCAAAAAATAATCAAACTACATATCGAAAAACTCAAAGGACATATCTCAAAAGTTGAGAAGCTTCAAGCATTAGTTCAGCAAAATGCTCAATTGATTTTATCAACTTTGCAGGGAATAAAATCGGCTTACCCAGATCTTTATAGTCAGTTGATAGATTGGGAAAAAAAAGCTAAAGAAATTAAAAATACTTCTCTATCTAGTTATTCTTTCAACAAAGCTGTTGAATCTCAGCAAAAAATAGAAGATATAAAAAATAGCATTTACCCTGGTTTGCTTGAGGCAGTTCAATATTTAGAAAACAATCTGGAAACTTTGATCAAGAACTTGAATTTCACTAGCAGCGAAAAAAATATAAACTATCTTGGTGATGCCGAAATAAAAAAAGATGCAATTTATGATGCTTTTTTAAGTTTATTTTCTGATCGCTACGGAAATGACAAAAAATGTTATGAGTCTCTATTTCAAATAGATATCTATCTTGAAATTTTAAACGAACGACTCTCGAAAATTAAGGAGCTTCAAGCATTAGTTCAGCCAAATACTAAACTTATTCTATCAACTTTGCCACAAACAAAAAAATTAGAAGATTCTATTGTTTTAATCAAAAGTGCCAAAAGAGCAAATGTTATTGGTACTGGATTTATATTTTATAAACAACAAAATTATACTTATCTACTTACCTGTGCTCATGTTGTTGAGGATGTGGGTGGTGAAGAAAATATAAGGGTAAATAATATTCCAGCGGAAGTTATAAAGATAGGAGATGTTCAAGGTTTTGATTTGGCTGTTTTAAAAGTTAATAAAACTTTTTCAGCTCCATCCTTAAATTTAATGATTTTATATGGAGAGGAAGAAAAAAAATTGAAAGTTAAAATTCCTGGCTATTATCTTTGGGGTCAAAATCACGCACTTCGTCGTCAAACAATAAAAGGAGAAATGGTAGTAGAAGTTGATGGAGAAAGAGCAGCTCAACTAATAGAAAATATACCAGAATATGTGGCTGTTGAAAAGTTAGAGATGGAAAAAGGAAGTCTTCGTTCAGGTTATAGTGGTTCTCCTGTTATTGATATTAATACAGGATTAGTTGTCGGTCTAGTTACTCATAAAGTTGATGTTGATGGAGAAGGAAGGTTTGGAAGAGCAATATCAATAGAAGCTTTAGAGAAAATTTGGACTGAAATACCTAATGAAGTTTCTAAACAAATTAAACGAGAATCAAGAGAATCAGATAAAGGAGAATTATTTACTTTTGAAGTTGTAAAAGTCAATGATTCTGGCAGCATTGTTAATCGTAGCCAAGGGAGCGCTAGACAGAAAATAGAAGATTTAGGTAATGGAATTAAATTAGAAATGGTTTATATTCCTGAAGGAAGTTTTCTCATGGGTTCTCCTGAAAGTGAAGAAGATAGAAATGATAGTGAAAGCCCTCAACATGATGTGACTGTCTCTGCCTTTTTTCTGGGCAAATATCCAGTTACTCAAGGACAGTGGAAAGCGATCGCTTCTCGGACAGACTTGAAAGTAATATTATACTTGGACCCAGATCCATCTCATTTTAAAAAACTATATCAAAATATAGATCGATGGCAGAGACCAGTTGAGGATGTGAGTTGGTACCAAGCAGTAGAATTTTGTAAAAGACTATCAAAATTAACAGGAAGGAATTATAGACTACCTAGTGAAGCAGAATGGGAATATGCTTGTCGCGCAGGAACAACTACACCTTTCTATTTTGGAGAAACTATGAATACAGACCTAGCCAATTATTCTGGAACAGATTATGAGAAATGGTCAAGTTCTTATGGTAAAGGTCCAAAGGGAGTATATAGAGAACAAACAACTCCTGTAGGTGAATTTCCACCAAATGCTTTTGGTTTATATGATATGCACGGAAATATATGGGAATGGTGTGCTGATGAATGGCATGATAACTATAATGGTGCTCCTACAGATGGCAGTGTTTGGCTAAATGGAAACAAAGATGGATCACCGCTGCGGGGCGGTTCCTGGATCAACTATCCTAATATCTGCCGTTCTGCGATTCGCAACTACTATGTTAGGCGCGACGACCACGACGACCCTTCTGGTTTTCGTGTTGTCGCGATGGCAGGAGAACTCTTTAACCCTTTTTACTCAGGACTTACGCAATGGCACTAATTATAGTGGCAATATCTTGAAAAAGACAAATTTATCCGCAACATATAGCGGCACTGCGTAAGTCCTAATTTAGAAAAATTACTTGATCAATTTGTTAGAGAGGAGTACAGCAGAGAGTCTGAAAAGTATGGAGAAAAAATGTCATGGTCACTTAATAAAGTCAAGAGATTATTAGGTCAAATTGCTGTATTAATGATGAGCGATCGCGAGCCAGATGATAATGAAATTTTGCCAGAACACTTCAATAAAGTAATTCAAAATC
>JAKQYF010000104.1 GCA_023356535.1 Trichodesmium sp. MAG_R03
TGTCTATTTCTTGATATCTACTGATAGGCTCTTCTACTTTTGCTAAGTCTTTTAAGGGATTAAATAACTTGATTTGGTTGGCTTTTACTGTAATTAAATAATCATTTTTACTTTCAATTATCATCTGAGTTGTTTGTTTATTGCGGCCCAAGTGCATCCAAAGTAAATGTCTTATTCTCTAAACCGCTATTTCTTATCAGCTCTTGCACTTGCTTGATTTCTGAACTTTTTTTACTCTCAAATGTTTTTGAACCCTAATTAGTTTTGTTTCCAGACCTTACCCTGATACTGTTACTAACATATTTTGTCCGTTTTGTTCATAATTGGTCTAGGTATTTTTTAAACTTTTCCCATCAACTGCAATCCAATCCTCTTGATGCTCTGAATAATTAGCTAATATTATTTCATCAAAAATTAATTGTATTTCTGATTCTTTTACTCCCATCATAACTCTCCTAATCGTACTATATGAAGGTAATTTTTTTGAGGGTATATTTAATATATTTATTAGTTGCTCCTAATTGTTATTACTAAACATTTCTATTTGTTTATAACTAATATTGCCTGTTAAAATACTTAAGGCTATTATGCTTAATACTACCCAAATTTCATGTCTTTTACTCTGATTTTGGCGGAAGTCCTTGACTTTTTTCAACCTCTCAAGTATAGTATTAATCATAATGTATTTAAAATAAAAGTTAAGTGCTATTTTTTGATTTTATCAAAAAAAAGAGTGCTTTTATTTTTTTGGCTAACGCTCGATCTGGAAAAAGCCCTGCTGCTAAAAGGGGGGTGATGCTTAACACCTATTTTGTTTAGTGACTCTAATAAATCTCCTTAGCACCAATTAAACGTTAACTTAATACTTCAAAATTCATCATTAAAGCCACTGCTACTATACTTCAGATACTAATGAATGCACTGTATTTATAAAAATGCATTTGCTGCCAAAAACTAGACTTCAAATGCAGTAAATAACTCTAGTTTTTTGCTGCATTTTGAAATATATCGGTTAGTTATACTGCGAGATTTGGAGATAATAGCTATCCACCACCTAACTCATCTATTCTTCCTCATTATTGTGATATTCTGTTTTAACTTCAGCATTAATCTGCCTGAGATGAATATGTTTATGTCCTAACTGGATAGCAAATTCATCTCCTGGTTTTAGTCCCATTTCATCCGTATAGTTAGCTCCTATTACTAACTGTCCATTTTTATGAACACAAGCACGATAAGTCGGTGCACGTCCTCTTCCATCTTTAGTATCCCTCTCATATAATTTTACCCCTTTTGCCTGTAAAATTGCATCGTAAAACTTGGCAAGATTGACTCGTTTCTGTTGATCTTTTGTAGTTGTATAATACCCGCAAGCAATAGCAGTATCTTTCCTTGACTTATGTGAAAGTTCTTTAACTTTTTGCAACAATGCTTTACCAATTAGTTGAGTATCTGATTGTTCTGAAGTATTTGATCTTTCTGTTGTTGTTTTAACCATCTTCTCTATTTACTTTAAAACTTTACTCATAAAACTTTAACACTTACACTATCTAATATCAAGCCTCTTTAATCTTTTATTTTAAGATTTTATCTAATGTAAATTTTTTGATAGTAACCACCTCTTAGAGTCAGACATAAATATCTCAAAAAAGCTAATGACTGATAAGTAATTTGCTTATTATTACACCTTTACTTTATATTTAAATGTTTGATAAATTTATCTTTGTGTAAATTTTGATTCCAATAATTTAAACTAACTTTTTCTCCAGCAATATATCCAAAGGAAAAACCTAAATCACTATTAACTTGAGTTGATTTTTGAGTTTTACATTTTACACCTTCTTGCTTCAAATATGCTTGAATAGCCAAAGCATGTTTTTCAAACATTGAACGCACAACTATAGCAGATGCAGATATTGAATCATAATCATCATTACCAGCTATCCCCTTTTCCTCCATATATTTTCGTCGCTGCTCTAATCTTTGTCTTAATCTAGTTGCACACCCCACCCGAAATGCATTAATAAAAACTCTTCCCTTACCTCTATGTTGTTTAACTAATTTATCAACTACAGCAGTTAAATATTCATAAAGGGACTTAGAAACCGTAATATTAGTCTCTGTTCCTACTACTCTCATTTCACCACTGTAAGTAGAACGCATTGCTTGACACCCATTAGCATTAGCAATTCCTGCTAAAATCCACATTTTCCAGGTTACATAACGACCTGTTTTATCAATAACACTCTTAGTAATATCCTCATCTTTATCTTGTCCTAAATCTGCTACAGATAAATTATGTTTAGCTAATAATTCTGCTGCTTTTTCTGCTGCTAATGCAGCTTCATGTTCATTAGGTGAACTGGCAAGAGCTAGAAGTTTACTAATTTTTTCCAGGAGATTCTGATCGACCATTTCTATAACCTTAGATATGGGTATTTGATCCTAAATTTTTTCTCATGTAACTATACCCTGTTCAAGATCACGACCTCGCCCTTAAGGCCAAGGTTTTAATATATAGCAATCTGCCCATAGGTTGTGATAATTCAAAAATTAGAAATAAACTCTGAAACTCTTACCCATTGAACATGCCCCCAAACCTCCATACCAAAAAGCGGTAAGATTTTGGGCACAAATAAAATAGGATTGCTATAGCTCTTAGGATTTATGTTAAAAAATTTTTTCTTAAAGCTTTTATATAGAGAAAAGCTGGAAAGTAAATTACCTCCAGCTTTTTACTATATCAATTGATTACAATAAAGTCTATGCCTTTAAACTCAATGAGCATTTTGCCGATACCATTCAATTGTATTCTTCAACCCTTGCTTAAAATCTACCTCAGCAACAAAGCCAAATTTTTCCTTAGCTTTTTTTGTATCTAAACATCGCCTAGGTTGGCCATTAGGTTGATCAGTTTCCCAAACTAACTCTCCCTCAAAATCCATTAACTCACAAATTAACTCTACTAAATCACGAATCTTTACTTCATGATTAGTTCCTAAATTAATAGGATCAGATTCATTATAAAATTGAGTTGCCATAACAATTCCTCTGGCCGCATCTGTAGAATATAAAAATTCACGACTCGGACTACCGTCACCCCAAACAAGCAATTTTTTATCCCCTCTTGCTTGAGCTTCATGTACTTTCCGAATTAAAGCAGGAATTACATGGGAACTTTTAGGATCAAAATTATCTTCAGGTCCGTAGAGGTTAACAGGTAACAGATAAACACCCTTAAAACCATACTGTTGACGATAAGAATTTAGTTGAACTAAAAGAGCTTTTTTGGCAATACCATAAGGAGCATTAGTTTCTTCTGGATAACCATTCCAAAGGTCTTCTTCATTAAAAGGAACTGGAGTAAATTTAGGATAAGCACATATTGAACCTACACAAACAAATTTTTCTACATTTGCTTTATAGGCACAGTCAATTAATTGTGCTCCCATCATCAAATTATCGTAAAATAACTCAGCAGGTTTTTCCTTATTTAGACCAATACCTCCTACATGAGCAGCAAGGTGAATTATAATATTCTGTTTTTGAACAGCTTTTTGACAAGCTTCCAGAGTTCGAAGGTCATAATCACGCGATCGGAGTATAGTAATCTTATCAGGATTAGCTCCTGCTTTATGAAGTCGATCTACAACTTGGCGCCCAAGAAAACCAGCCCCACCTGTTACTAAAACTCTTTTATTTTCTAACTCTAATTTACTCATCAAAACCCCCGATATTTATACTAACCAAACTTGAGCTTTCAAATATTATGAATTACAATCTATACCATCAAAATATAGTAACTCTATTATACATTTGAATAATTTTTGCAAATTATAAGGTTTTATGAGAGAAATTTACAGTAGGTTATTTGTAATACAAATCCGGTTATTATAATCTAATCATAGGGTAAGTCATAATATATAGCAATTCGATTTTATTTATGTAAAAAATCTTGCCACTTTTTGAGAATAGGTTTGGATATAATCTTTCGTGGGTAATACTTTCGTAGTTTATTTATAGTTTTTGAATTGTGACAACCTATGGGCAGATTGCTATAGATATTTATAATTAGCTTAGCTACTTTTTTATCATAAAATTTGTTGACTTTGATAGTGCTGAAAAACCCGTAAAAGCATGATCATCTCAAAAAAGTTAAAAATTACCTCAATAGTTAAGCTCTCTTAATAATTTAGCCAAAAATTTTTAATCAAAACCATTACCAAGAATAGCAACTTTTTCCAAAGCCTTCATGTCAGAATCAACCATCAAATATACTAACTCTGTAAATGTAACTGATGGTTTCCAACCTAACTTTTCTCGTGCTTTTGTACAATCACCAATTAACAAATCAACCTCAGTAGGACGTAGATAACGAGGGTCAAACTCCACATAATCTTGCCAATTTAGATTTACATAAGTAAATGCTATTTCTAGAAATTCTTTAATAGAATGAGTTTCATTAGTAGCAATCACATAATCATTTGCTTCCTCCTGCTGTAGCATCATCCACATAGCTCGAACATAATCCTTTGCATATCCCCAATCTCTTTTAGCATCCAAATTACCAAGATAAAGTTTTTTCTGTTTACCTGCTAAAATTCTAGCTACAGCACGAGTAATTTTACGAGTTACAAAAGTTTCACCTCGACGAGGACTTTCATGGTTGAATAATATACCATTACAAGCAAATAGATTGTATGACTCTCGATAATTTATTGTTTGCCAGTGGGCATAAACTTTAGCACAAGAATAAGGACTACGGGGATAAAAAGGTGTAGTTTCTTTCTGAGGTACTTCTTGAACTTTACCAAACATTTCCGAAGACCCGGCTTGATAAAAACGAACTTCAATTCCAGTACGTTGCTGATAGTCTCTAATTGCTTCAAGTAAACGTAGAGTACCCAGTCCGACGGCATCTACTGTATACTCCGGAGAATCAAAGCTAACCCTTACATGGGACTGAGCACCTAAGTTGTATATTTCTAATGGCTTAACTGCTTCAATAATTCGACGTAGAGTAGTCCCATCAGTTAAGTCTCCATAATGGAGAAATAATCTAGCATCTGGATTATGAGAATCTTGATATATATGCTCTATTCTATCTGTATTGAAGCTAGAACTACGTCTGATAATACCATGAACCTCATAGTTTTTCTCAAGTAAAAGTTCACCTAAATATGAACCGTCTTGACCAGTAATACCAGTAATTAGTGCTCGTTTCCTTTGACTCATTGCAGTTAATATTTATAACGTATTTACTATAAGTTACTAATTTTATGGACATTTATTCCAACTAACTAACTTTATAAGATTTTACTCGTAATGGCTTAACTTCAGTTTGCTGAAAAAGTATTTTAGGGAGGCAGTAGGGAGTAGGGAGTAGGGAGTTAGGAGTTCCCATAAATGAGAATTACAAAGGAGGTAAAAGCATTGTATTTTTTTAAATCAAGCCCTAATTAAAACTCAAAAAATCATCGATATTCTCTACTATCTTAGAAATATCTTTTGGAAAAAGAGTTAAATTTTTCTCAGATTTTTGGGAGTTATTGCAGAAAATTGCCAGGGCTATTAATACTAGCAACCACCCTTTTTTTTTTAATGAGTTTAAGGCCCCCGCACTTCTGTCAGGGCGTTTTCATTTCTTTATCTTTCTAAACAAAATGTCTATGACCTCAAGTTATAAATTTGGGTTAGAGATGTAATTTTTGTAAAAATACTACCAACCTCTAACCCTAACAAGACTTACTTAGGCGAACCCAGAAACCGATTTTTTTTGTCAATATTTATTTTTAAAAATAACGATTTATTCTAGAAACCCAGTTTCTTTGTTTAAGTCCTACCTACAATAACTTCAGATAATTTGAAATCTCTTAGTTATAATTACTCAGGATTAGTAAGCACCGTTATTTTTTGGAAAAATAACAATACCAATTGTTTTAAACATGATCCATATATCTATCCAAAAATTTCTGACGTTTACATAGTAAAGGTCTATTTGAACTCTCTTAGGATAAGGAATATCATTACGACCAGAAACTTGCCATAAACCAGTTATCCCTGGTCTAATGGTCAGAATTTTATCCATGTGATGACCATATTTTGGTAGTTCTTCAAGAACTAATGGTCTCGGGCCCACTACACTCATGTCACCTTTCAAAACGTTCCAAAATTGAGGAAATTCATCTAAACTTGTAATTCTCAGAAATCTACCAATCCATGTAATTCTAGGGTCATGTTTTAATTTAAAACTATCCTGAAATTCTTGACGGAGATGAGGACAAGTTTCCATGATTTCTCCTAATATTTCATCTGCATTTTGCACCATGGTTCTAAATTTTAAGCAACTGAATGGCTTTCTATTTTTACCTATTCTTTCTTGAATATAAAAGACTGAGCCTGGTGAGCTTAATGCAATTAGTAAGGCGATCAGGATGTAAACGGGGGCAAACAATATGAGAACGGATAGAGAAAACAGAATATCAAATAATCGTTTGGAAAATCCTATTTCTAGGACTTCTAGAATGTGACTTTTTTGTTGATCTCTGGGGAGGAAAGGCTGAAAAGCTCGCTTTGTAAATCCTCTAATTACTTTGCCAGAGATGAATTGGCTATCGGCAGTCATCTTACTCCTTCACTTCACACCACACACAGTCATGATCATAAAGCCTATAGAGAAATAGAGGGCAACTTTGGTTGTGAAAAAGATGACTAATTTTGGATAGGGACAATTTTTGACTTCTTACTTAGGTGTTCTATGCCCATATGTAGGAATTTTATAAAAATTTCTGAATTGAAAAATCAAATAGAGTTGTTGGGACTTTTTGGCCAAATCATGGGACTTTTTGGCCAAATCATGACTAAAACCCTTATCTTTCCAGCTTTATAGTGCTTTTGAGTGTTAAAATTCTGAAAAGTTTATAGAGTCAGGACTTACACATTGACAAATTTTAATTAATGTGTATTAAAGAAGATCGTGCATTCTAGCCATTAACGATTTTGGTTTGACAGTTATCTATCATAAGCGATCGCCTATAAAAGATTGGCCAAATGTCTTTAAAAATACTAAATTTAGCATATACACATTTGGGATTTTCTGTCAATGTGTAACTCCTAACTCATTTAAAATGCGTATTAGTAAGCTAGAGTTTATAATTTATAATTTATAATTTATGAGGTTTTTTCTCTGAACGAGGCATACAACAATATAGTCATTACTTGGCCAAAGTTATATCTGTGAAGTAGTGAAGCCGATTTTCCACAATTCAATGGCCATAATTTTTTTAACCTTAAGACATGGCCAATTCAATTAAATCATTCTTATGATCACAAGTTTCCTCAGAGAGTAGGATAAGTCAGGCTTCGTATCTCTGTCTAATCTAATAATGGTATTGATATTAAGCCAGTCTGAATAATGATCTTTGTCCACTCTCATAATTTTCATGGTTCTGTGTTCCATCCGTCCATGTCCCTTGTTGACGTCCCTTGAAAAGAGATGGTTATCTATCTATTCTATAGAAGAGTTAAGTTAATTGGCCTTAACACTAGCTAGATAATAGTTTTAAGTTTCACAAATTGTTTGAAGGTTTTTGTGTGTATTCAAAGTATCAAAGGGAAAGACTAATCCCTCAAAGAGCAAAACTCCTGATTAAACCTGGTAGACCCTAATTTCATTGCTGCTGGGTTATACTTGTACTAGGGATACAATTAAGCCCCTTTCTACCAAATAAAACGAGACTAAAATAATAGCTGGATGTGGCTGAGCTTCAGGATTATCTTCTTTTGTTTAATAAGAACTTTTTAAGGCTTTACCCTTAGGACTAATGGTTTTATCTGTTCTTGGCTTCATACCAAAAAAGTTGGCTCGCCTAGTTGGATAGTCCAATCATCAACCCCGAACAATACTCTTTTTATCAAACAGCAGTTAAAATTGGGGACGCAAATTACATAGGATTGCTATATGTAATTAATACCTGCATTTTTCATTCTTTGTAATGCTTGATAAATTCTTTTTTCTTCTACTGTTAATGCAATGCGAATAAAACCTTCTCCAGATGCACCATATCCCTTTCCAGGAAGTACGATAATGCTACATTTTTCAAGTAAAAGAGTGGCAAATTCTTGAGATGTATAATTTTTAGGAATTGGAACCCATACATATAAACTTGCTAAGTTTGGTTTAATGGGATAACCTAAAGATTGCAAACCTTTGATGAGAATATCTCGTCGTTTTTGGTAAACTGCTACTAGATTTTGCAAGTCTTTTTCGGTTGTAGAAAAAGCGGCTATTGCTGCTTTTTGAATTGCTTTAAATACTCCAGAATCTATGTTAGATTTTACTTGACTTAATCCTTTTATTCCTAGGCTATTTCCCACCACGAAACCAATACGCCATCCTGTCATATTGTAAGTTTTCGATAAGCTATGAAATTCAATTGCTATATCTTTAGCGTTGGGAATTTGTAAAATACTAGGAGGTTTATAGTTATCATAAGCTATTTCAGAATAAGCATTGTCATGACAGAGCAATATGTCGTAATGCCTACAAAAGGCTACCAATTCTTCAAAAAACTCTAAGCTAGCCGTAGCACCTGTAGGGTTATTAGGATAATTAATCCACAATAATTTTGCTTTTTCAGCTACTTCTTGAGGAACACTCCTTAAAATTGGTAAAAATCCATTTTCCGCCCTAAGTTTTATTGGGTAAGGTTTACCCTCAGCAAAAATTGTTGAGGTTCGATAAACTGGATAACCAGGGTCAGGAATTATAGTATAATCACCTGGGTTGACAAAAGCTAGACAAATATTGTGAATTGACTCTTTCGAACCTATTGAGGAAATTACCTCTGTTTCTGGGTTTAAATCTTCAACGCAAAACCTACGTTTCATCCAATCTACTGCTGCTTGTCTATATTCTTTTAAACCTTTGTAGGGGGGATAATGGTGGTTTGTTGAATCTTGAATTGCCTCATGCATTGCTTGAATAATATGATTGAGTGTAGGTTGGTCTGGATCTCCTACACCAAAATTGATAATCTCAACTCCTATGTCGATTAATTCATTCTGTTTACGGTTAATTTTAGTAAAGAGATAGGGTGGTATTTTTTCTAGCCTTTTAGCAAGCTCCATGATAATTTTTATTAACTCCTGAACTTAAGTTAATGGGGATGATTTACATAGTAGGAACGAGCTGAATTCGTCCTGCATCCACCTCCTCCATTAATAACTCTAATGCTTCATAATCTACATCTAGATAATTTTTATTAACTCCTAAACTTAAGTTAATGGGGATGATTTACATAGTAGGAACGAGCTGAATTCGTCCTGCATCCATCTCCTCCATTAATAACTCTAATGCTTCATAATCTATATCGGAAATATAGCCAAGTCTTGTCAACTCAGAGTTGATTTGATTTTCTATTTCAGGAGTTAATCGCTGAAAATAGATAGCTTTAGATACAAGTTTCCGAATCAGACAGTTTGGTTCCATGGCTAATCTAAATAAAAACTCTACATATTTAAATTCTCTGGTATATATTTACACTAATAGGTGATCCAACACTATACGAGCAAGTGATATTCATCATTGATACCCTAAGGCCAGAATAAGCGAAGTCCATGAATTATAGTTTAACACCATAAGTTTTTGGTGCTATCTTGATATATATCTAACCATAAATACACTTGAAATATTAATAGTGGTAGTAGCAGTAGAGAATTTACTTACACCGAATATTCATAAACCTGCTCGTTATCTTGGTAATGAGTTTGGTGCTTTTCATAAACCTTGGGACAGTTCCCAAGTGCGCTGGGTATTGAGTTATCCAGAAGTTTATGAAGTAGGAGCTTCTAATTTAGGACATATAATTCTTTACAATATCTTAAATTCTCAGCCACGGCAACTATGTGATCGCACATATTTACCAGCTCCAGATTTAGCACAAAAATTGCGGGCCACAGATACTCCACTATTTGCTGTAGAATCAAAGCGATCGCTGATTGATTTTGATATTCTAGGCTTTAGTCTCAGCTATGAATTAGGAGCCACAAATATTCTAGAGATGCTAAGTTTGGCAGGTATTCCATTGACTTGGCAAGAACGACTGAAATTAGGGAATAGAGATGAAGACAGAGAAATAATGTCCTCTTTTCCTTTGATTTTTGCAGGGGGTCAAACAGCAACTTCAAATCCTGAACCTTATGCAGACTTTTTTGACTTTATTGCTTTAGGAGATGGAGAAGAGTTACTCCCAGAAATTGGACTAATAGTTCAGGAGGGGAAGAAGAGTGGGTTAACCAAAGAAAAATTACTTTTAGATTTAGCTCAAGTTCCCGGTGTTTATGTGCCACAATTTTATAGTATGGCTGCAGATGGTTCAGTTTTTCCCATTCGTAATGATGTGCCAAAAAAAATACTACGTCGAGTCGCAACTCCTATGCCAGCTTATTCTATAGGTTTAGTTCCTTATGTAGAAACAGTCCATGACCGGCTAGTAATAGAAGTGCGGCGTGGTTGTACCAGAGGCTGTCGCTTTTGTCAACCAGGTATGTTAACTCGGCCAGCACGAGATGTGGAACCAGAACAAGTAGTGGATACTATTGAAAAAGGTATAAGTGCAACTGGACATAATGAGTTCTCTTTACTGTCTTTGAGTTGTTCTGATTATTTGGCTTTACCCGCAGTGGGAACTGAAATTAGAAACCGTTTTAAGGATGAAAATATTTCTCTATCTCTACCAAGTCAGCGAGTAGATAGATTTGATGAAAATATTGCCAATATTATTGGTGGTAGTCGCCAAAGTAGTTTGACATTTGCCCCAGAAGCAGGTACCCAAAGAATGCGAGACATTGTTAATAAGGGATTGACAAATGAGGAACTTTTACGGGGAGTCAAAACTGCTTATGACCAAGGTTGGGATAAGGTTAAGCTCTATTTTATGATTGGTTTACCAGGAGAAATTGATGCTGATGTATTGGGTATTGTAGAAACAGTTAATTGGTTGCAGCAAGAATGCCGAGCCAAAGGCCGGAAAAAGCTACAGGTTACTTTAACAATTTCTAATTTTACCCCGAAGCCTCATACTCCTTTTCAATGGCATTCGGTTTCTGTGACTGAACTTGAACGTAAGCAAGAGTTACTAAAGACAGAATTTCGGAGAATGAAAGGTATAAAAGTAAATTATACCGATGTCCGTCTCTCAGCAATGGAGGATTTTCTGGGTAGAGGCGATCGCCGTTTAGCATCGGTAATTCGGCGTGCTTGGGAGCGAGGCGCTGGAATGGACTCTTGGTGGGAAAGTTTGGAGAGAGCTTTTAGCGCATGGAGTGATGCTATTGCAGAATCAGATTTGAGTTGGAAATACCGTCAGGTAGAAAATGGTGAGTGGAATGTATTTGAAAATACAGAAAATAATCATCATATATGTAGAGAAGAGCAAGTTAATTCTCTACTTGACCAACCCCTACCTTGGGATCATATAGATACGGGAATTGATAAAAATTGGCTCAAAGAAGATTTGCAAAAAGCTTTGGTAGAAGCAACTGTTCCTGATTGCTCCTTTGCAGCTTGTTCTCATTGTGGTGTTTGTGGTCCCGACCTAGGTCATAATATTGTTGCCCCACAACCACCAATTCCAGAATTTGTGGGTAAGTTTGTCCCTAATCAAAATCGGGTACAACGTCTGCGAGTCTGGTTTGGGAAATTAGGAGAGATGGCCTTAGTAAGTCATCTAGATTTAGCTAGGTTATTTGCTCGTGCCGTTCGTCGGAGCGGTATACCTATTGCTTTTACTGGAGGATATCATCCAAGTCCACGGATTGTTCTAGCTAGTGCTTTATCTCTAGGGGTAACTAGCACAGGGGAAGTAGTGGATTTTGAGTTGACAGAAAGAATAGATGTGGTAGCATTTCAGAATAAACTAGAGGGTCAATTGCCAATAGGTATACCTATATATAAGATAGAAGAGTTAGAAGTTAAGAATCCTTCTTTATCTCAAATATTAGAGAAAGCGGAGTATATTTTGAGGGTCAAGAAAACTAATGATTCTACAAAAGATTTGATACAAGACTGCAATACTAAAAGAGAAGTTGAGGAGAATGACTTTTCTAATCTAAATTGGCAAGGGTTAGTAGAGGCCATTAAAAATAGGGAATCAATTTTTTGGGAACAAAAAACAAAGTCGGGTAAGATAAACCTTGTTAACTTACGTGATCGATTATTTGAATTGGAGTTTTTAGAGTATCCAACAACCTTAAATTATGTTTTACCAAGGTCTTATGAGTCTAATTGGAATTATGAAACTGATGGCATGATTCGTTATGTAGGAAGCTATCAGAATGATGGAACTTTACTAAGACCACAAAATATAATTTATATGCTCGAAGAAGTCAGCAAGCTAAAATTTGAATTGCTGCATACTCATCGGCAAAAGTTGTTTTTGAGGTAATAAAATTTAAGTTAAGACGGTATCTATAAGTAAAATATTAAATCATGGTATAGGGTAGGTATGAAAAGCGCAAAATGAAAAGGGGGAAATTTTTAAGTTAAACTTAATAGTGAGCTGCTGTAATTCGACGTAACCTAAAAAAATTGAGCTTTGATAATTTTTAGGATCTATTTTATAGATACCTTATAGGACTTATTAGCTACTAAAATTAATTAGCTTATTTATAAAAATATTTTTTCCATAAGGTATTATAGTTTGGTAGAAATTAATCCAGAATCATTGCATCAAAATGATAATTTAATAGGTATAGATTGAGATATCAAAACTATATGCTACTTTAAAGTAATGATCAAAAAATAGATACACCAAAACCTTTGAAAAAAGGAATTAGGGCTTGCTGATTAGTTCTTAAAGTATTGACTGATATTGGTTTTAGCCTGATTTTGGTAGCAAAAAGTACGAGCTTTTCGATGACTCAAGCTTATGTATGTTAGAATTTGGAGCTGACCATGGCAGAAAAATCAAGGGACAATTCTTACTATTACTTCCTCTTTAATTGCCATTTCTCGTAACTTTTGACTACCTACTCCCTACTCTCTACTTCCTTCCTAAAAAGACTTTTTCAGCAACCCCGAATTAAGAAGTAGCCTCTGTCAGAGCTGATTTGTAAACTTAGCTGAAAGTCTGATATTATCTAAGTTTTAGTAATTTGGGGCTTACTAACCTATAACTCGCCCAGCCTAGGTATATCAAGGAATTTAGTCTCTTGATATTTACTTTATAAATTACTTTTCAGAGGAGCTTCGCTAACAAAAACTAAGTGAAGTGATTATCTCAAAAATGCTTCGGTTCCAAACGATATGAAAAAGCCTGATTGAAAGTTGCTAAATTTTATAGTCAACTTTAAAGATCGCAGAACAAGTTTTATGTATAAATTATCAACTAGTATTATTAACTACAACCAATTAATTGTACTGGAAAATTTTCATGTCTCTGGGTAAGGATTTATAGTCATTCCGAATAAGAATGGGATACTTTTTCAGCTAAAAACCCTTTCACAGCAAGAAAATCTTGTCTCAATCTAAATCAGAATGACTATAAGTTTCTCTTACCCAGTCAGAGAGTGAATTATGAAAATGACTGACTCAGGAATTGAATAGTCTCATTCTCAATAATGATCAAAATAAAAGTTGGTAGCCATTTCTAATTGAGAATATAATTGGGTAAGTAATTACTGGAAATGCTTATCCGTCAATACTTATAGGCTTTTTAATAGGAACTTAATCCTTAGGTTTCTGGAATGATAAAAAGTGGTGCGACCCCTCAACGATAACAGTTGTCAGGGAACGCGCACCAATACACCGTAAATTATCCAGAGCAATTAGCGATCTAGGGTGGAGAAAATTCCGAACATTTCTAGAAGGAAAAGCGGAAAAATACGATCATTCTTTTAGGGTAATTCTATAGATGGAAGCTAACATCTTAAATTTTCTGTTGTTATGGGTTCTTATCTGGAAAATTATACTTTTCAGTTAGAGAATGGGGATGTCTAAATTTTGGTAATAAACATGACCATTATGAAAATTCTGCAATAAATCTATTAGTATCAAGACTTACGCAACGACACTAATTATAGTGGCTTTATCGGAAAAATGACAAATTTTTGCACTATAGATAGCGGTACTCCGTAAGTCATGAGTATATTAGTCGCTTTTTGTGCAAGTCTCCTTCGGAGGAACTGCATTTTTAAGAGGAGCTATCACTTTCATGTCGCGTTTCATGTCCCGAAGCAAAAGCGAAATGGAGACACAAAACGGAGGTGGAGGGAAGGGTTAGACTACTACCTAGGTAGCAGTAACCTGTGTTATGGCAGTGCATGCGTAAACAAAACACAAATTCGCCGAAGAGCTTCAGCTCAGTAAGAATACCGTGCCTTTAGGCCGGGGAGGATCTCAAAACGCCACATTTTTATATAAACAGAAGGGCTTGGTAACCAAGTCTGCACAGGAGGAAATTGAATGCCGAAGCAAATAATTATCGCTGAACAGCACAGAATTGCCGCCGTATTTTCTGAAGACCAAATACAAGAACTTGTTGTTGCTAAAGGTAGCCATCAAGTTAGTGATATCTATCTCGGAACTGTAGAAAACGTAATATCTGGAATAGATGCAGCTTTTGTCAACATTGGAGATCCTGAACGCAATGGATTTATCCATGTCAGTGATTTAGGCCCATTGCGATTAAAACGCTCTTCTAGTGCGATTACAGAACTACTTACACCCCAACAAAAAGTCCTAGTGCAAGTAATGAAAGAACCTACTGGGACAAAAGGACCACGTTTAACAGGTAATATAACTTTACCAGGTCGTTATTTAGTCTTGATGCCTTATGGACGGGGTGTAAACCTGTCCCGACGTATCCGTTCTGAGAGTGAACGAAATCGCCTTAGAGCATTGGCAATCTTAATCAAACCAGCAGGTATGGGCCTATTAGTCCGTACTGAAGCAGAAGGAGTGGAAGAAGAAGCAATTCTGGAAGATTTGGAGGTTTTGCAACAACAATGGGAAGCAGTCCAAATTGAAGCTAATTCCAGCAGAGCACCTGCATTACTAAATCGTGATAATGACTTTATTCAACGGGTACTACGAGATATTTATAGTACTGATGTGAATCGAATTGTAGTGGACTCTAGTGAGGGAGCCAAACGAGTCAAGCAGTATTTGCTAAACTGGAGTGGGGGAAAACCATTACAAGTATTGATTGATAATCATAGTGATCGCATCCCTGTCCTAGAATACTTCCGGGTTAATGCAGCTATTCGAGAAGCTCTCAGACCAAGAGTCGATTTACCTTCTGGTGGGTATGTTATTATCCAACCGACTGAAGCACTAACTGTTATAGATGTCAACTCTGGTTCTTTCACACGCTCTGCCACAGCCCGGGAAACTGTACTTTGGACAAATTGTGAAGCAGCTACAGAAATAGCCCGCCAACTACGCCTGCGTAATATTGCGGGAGTTATTATTGTTGACTTTATCGACATGGACTCACGACGAGACCAACTGCAAGTTTTAGAACATTTTAATCACGTTCTCAGAGCTGACAAGGCTAGACCTCAGATATCTCAGTTGTCAGAATTGGGCTTAGTTGAATTGACTCGGAAACGCCAAGGTCAAAATATATATGAGCTATTTGGTTATACTTGTCCTAGCTGTAATGGATTAGGACATTTAGTTCATTTACCTGGTGAATCTGAAGTATCTATTGGGGAGGTTAATTTGTCTGTAGCTACTCGAAATGTAGATGTTGAAGATCTAACTAGACCTGTAGCTGTTCCTTCTTCAACTTTTGTGGGTCTAGCTCAAAACTCTTCTTGGGAGACAATACAGGGATATAAAGAGATAGAGACTGCTAATAATGTTTCTGATTTAGAATTGTTGAATCATCCTAGTTACCAGGAAACTCGCCGTCGCCGTCGCCGTCGAGTAGGGGTTGGTGAAACGATGCAGGATGAAGTGTTGGAATTGCATGAAAGAGAATTAGGATCAAGAATGGAGTATCCTATCCTTTCGGAGGGATATTCTCTTACAACTCCTAGTCGACGCTCAGGAAGAGAGATAATTAGACCCATTACTGAAACTCCAGAAATAGTAACAGTAGAAATGACATCTGATGAACAAGATATGTATGCTTTGATGGGTATTTCTCCATTAATACTTTTAGAACAGGGAATGATCAAAAATCCTAAGTCAGCAATTATCTCTATTAAGCAACCAGGGGAAGGGGTTAATTATTCGAGCAGAACAAAGGTAGAAAAGGAAGAAGTTGAAGTTTTATCCGTCGTAGATTATGAGGCAGGTGATGATGATGATCAAGAATTAGATAATTTTGATTCATCAGTTTCTTTGGATCAAGGTGATGATTTTGATTTTGGTGAGGAAAATAATAACTACGACTTAGAGTTGAGTGATTCAGATGGTGATTTGAACTCTGATAGTGATGACTCTGATGAGCCTGGGCCAATTCGTCGCCGTCGTCGTCGTTCTTCCGCTGTAATTGCAGAAGAATAAACAGAAAGTTGGGCTTTTGCACAAGAGTGTTAAGATCTGAGAGTGGGGAGTACAGCTCAATTCAGTTGTCGAAATTTATAACTCAGAAGTCAGAAGTAAAATTCTTACTGTGACTAAATTGGATAATTTAAGAATGTCCTAATTGTTTTGACGACTGCTATAACTCTTGAAGGGAGACTTATACTAAATCTACCTAGTGTGAGAGAGTATTTTTTATAGTTACAGCCATTGCTAAATAAAAGATTAGGCGATAGGACAAACTTGCTTTTATACCCGGCATTGGTATTAAACGCAAATATTAATCTCGAAAAATATTTAGGGCTTGCTGATTAAACATTAAAGGATTGATACATAAAGGTTTCAGGATTTTGAGGAGCGAAAAAAGTGTCTAGTTTTCGGTCCTGAGAGCTCAAAAAGTTAGTATTTGGGGTGCTCCCTAGGCATAAAAATTAAGGTACAAATATATCCGACTACCTCCTCTATCAATTCCCCGTTCCTCTGTAGGGACGTTTCCCTACGCGACATGTTTGCGCAGCATTCCGTCAGGAAAACGCATTTTTGTTATGCAACGTTCCTACATCTCCTCCTGGAAGATATTAGGGGTGGGTCCCCTACTCCTGAAAAATACTTTTTCAGCAAGCCCTATTTAATGACCGAGAGCTTGCCGAAAAGTAAAGCCTGTGGAGAGTCAAAACCTCTTAATAGCAAATCTGTTAAGGGTACTGTGACATTTTACCGAAAAATTGGGTTTAAAGCCTCGCCCATAAGCAGGGCTTTTTCATTCTCCAAAATTAGTAGTCAATTTTTGGAGAAAGGTTATGTTTTTTCCTCCCTAATATTACTCAATTCTAATTTAATTGATTCTGATTTTTCCGGAAAACAACTTTCTCTATTTTTTGAGCTTAAAAACTTAAGCTCATGCTTTTTAAACAAGAGATTATCCTTTTATTCTCAGATGATTTGGCTGCTAGTGGGGTGACAGATAGTAAAAAGCTGACTGAAAAACGTCGGTGTCAGTTGGCTACTCAAATTTGGACCGTGGCTTGGGATTGTCAGATTGGTATTGCTTCTGTACGGGAAATTGACCGTTTGAATATTCTAAAAGCTTCTTTATTGGCGATGAAGCAGGCTGTTTTGAGGCTAAAGTTGAGCCCAGATTTGGTTTTATAGTTGTTCTGAATAAGAGTGGTACAATATAGAAAGTAAAATATTAACTAGAATAAACCATTTAAAGAATGTCTTACAGTCTAGATTTACGAACAAGAGTCATTGATTATATTGAAAATGGAGGAAGTATTTTATCGGCCGCC
>JAKQYF010000105.1 GCA_023356535.1 Trichodesmium sp. MAG_R03
GGAGAGGAATTTAACCTCTAAGGATATATGAGTTATCATCCCTGATGACTATTAATCATTCCAGAGATGTGAACCATGTTGCCTAATGGCTTCTTTGGCTCAACGAATCGCACTCAGCAAAACCTACCTATATAATTGATAAAAAATATTGCTCTTGTCTAGAAAATTAATTAATTATTTATTTGTGTATTGGCATACAATATTTGATATACTAGAGTGAGCTATTAACTCAGGGAAACTAAAAAAAATAATTCAGAATTTTCTACTTCTGGTCAAAATAATTCATTGACCAGAAAATATAATGTCAAATGGGGCAGTTTTAACCTTAAAGTTGTATATGTTCTAAGCTATTTCCTATAGAGAGGGAATAGCAAAAGAGGCACAATAGCTTACTGCAAACTAAGTTTTCAGTTGGGTAGTTCACTTAATCTGATGACACAGAAATTAGAAAATACAAAAAAGTAGTTATTCGAGATAAATATTATCCTTAAAGTTAAAGCTTATTACTCATTCGGCTAATTCCTGGAAAAATATAAGGAGGAACTACTATTGTCTAGTCGTTATTTATTCACTTCTGAGTCTGTGACTGAAGGACATCCAGATAAAATTTGCGACCAAATTTCAGACACAATTATAGATGCAATACTAGCCCAAGATCCCCAAAGTCGTGTGGCTGCTGAAGTAGTAGTAAACACAGGGTTAGTCCTAATTACTGGTGAAATTACAACTAAGGCCCAAGTAAATTATATAGAACTGGCTAGGAAAAAAATTGCTGACATTGGCTATGTCTATGCAGAAAATGGTTTTTCTGCCGATAGCTGTTCAGTTTTAGTAGCTCTTGATCAGCAATCAGCAGATATTGCTCAAGGGGTAGACAAAGCTCAAGAAACTCGTGAACTATTAAGTGAGGAAGAACTTGATGCAGTAGGAGCAGGAGACCAGGGCTTAATGTTTGGTTTTGCCTGCAATGAAACTCCTGAATTAATGCCTTTACCTATTAGTTTAGCACATCGAGTTTGTCGCCAACTGACTGCGGTGAGAAAAACAGGTCAACTTCCTTATTTAAGGCCAGATGGCAAAAGTCAAGTCACTATTATTTATGAAGATGGCCGTCCTGTTGGTATCGATACAATCTTAATTTCTACTCAACATACTGCTACAATTGGAGAATTCACAGAATTATCAGATATTCAAGCCAAGATTAAAGAAGATCTCTGGAAATATGTTGTTGAGCCAATATTTATAGACATAGAGATTAAACCTGATTCAGAAACTCGTTTTCTTGTTAACCCCACTGGTAAATTTGTTATTGGTGGCCCACAGGGAGATTCTGGTCTTACAGGACGTAAAATTATAATTGATACTTATGGTGGTTATTCCCGTCATGGAGGGGGTGCTTTTTCTGGAAAAGATCCAACTAAGGTAGACCGTTCAGCAGCTTATGCTTGTCGTTACATAGCTAAAAACATTGTTGCAGCCAGTCTAGCAGAAAAGTGTGAGGTTCAAATTAGTTATGCTATTGGCGTAGCAAGACCTGTTAGTATGATGATTGAAACTTTTGGAACTTCTAAAGTTGATGAAGAAAAGTTATTAAAAGTAGTGAAAGAAAACTTTGAACTCCGTCCAGCAGGCATTATTCAGAATTTTAACCTCCGGAATTTGCCTGGAGAAAGAGAAGGTCGTTTTTATCAAGATATTGCTGCTTATGGTCATTTAGGGCGTACTGATCTAGATTTACCTTGGGAAAAACTGGATAAGGTGGAGTTATTAAAGGAAGCGTTTAGTCCAAAATTAGCAACTACATCCTAATATAACATTTATCTCTTTAATGAGGTAAATTTAACGAAAAATTGGGTTTCAAGCCTCGCTCATAAGCGGGAGACTTTCCGTGCTATAATAAGGTTGGTTTGAATACACGCCAAGTCTAATAAATACTCTAGAAAAGAAGAGGTTTGTCAAAACTCCTTCATTTGAGAGTTGTACTTGGGAAGCTTTCAGCTCAATGATCAGCTTCTTTTCTGAAGGCAAAAATCAAGAACCACAAAATTTTTTGTAAGTCGCACTCGGGCATTCCAAGATTTTCAGTGGAGGTGGAGGTCAGCCTAACCGACCCCTATTGGGGGTCGGTTCAGCAGCCTGTCAGACGTCAAGCCGCATCAAAGCTACGGCTCGGTCGATACAAATCCCAGTGCCTTTAGGCCGGGGAGGATGTCAAAATACTCCTAAATCCCCCTTCAAAAGGTTATTGATGTTTCATTTGATGAAAAAGACCTATTCCAGCAACCAAAAAAGCTATTCTAACCCTGATATTTTTGTGACTAACCTGAAAGAATGAAACAGTCCTGTTTCAAAAGATGGAATTTGCAGGGTTCTACCCTTCTAAAAGGGGCTAGGGAGGTTATCAAACTGTACCTAATAGATGAAAGCAATGCTATAAATAAGTTTCAATCCAATTACTGGAGCTTGTAAGTAGCAATGAAAACTTTCTATAGCAATCCGCGCATAGGTTGTAACAATTCAAAAACTAGAAATAAACTCTCAAGCCTACATTCCGCACTTCTTAACATAAAATTTATAAATTTTATTCATCTATCATCGCCCCTAATGATCTTCCTGAAAGCTTTATAGCTATGGGGATAGATTTTCACTGTTATAAAGAATTGTAACTAATTTTCTCATAAAAAATTAGTTATTGATATTGAGTTCTATAATGAAGGTTTTTCGTATAAGTCTCTTTGAAAATGTAAATATACATAAAGATAGATGAACATCTGCGGAATGTCGGCTGAAAGTCTTACCCATTAACCATTGCTTCCAAACATATTCTCAGATTTTTGACATGAATAAAATAGGATTGCTATAGTTCTAAGCTGTTGAGATACTTTATGTCCCAGTAGGGTGTTAAATTGTTAAATTATTGGGGCAACAATATTCAATCAGATGAACCCGTCTCTAATAATAATGCACCATTTTAGATATGTCAGTCCACTACAAATAGCTTTGCTCCCTAACTCCTCAACTTACACTTTTGTTAAAGAATAAGGGCTGGTCAACTGCTCCAATTGTGTAATCAATAAACTGAGGAACAAACCAACATCTGTCACTACACCTATAGATTCAACGGAACCACGATCACTCAATTTAGTTACTACTGCTGGATTAATATCCACACAAACCATCTTCACTCCTGAAGGTGTCATATTACCTACCCCAATAGAATGCAACATAGTTGACAACATCAAAACTATATCAGCACCTTTCAATAACTCACCATATTCTTCTTGTGCTTTAATCAAATCCATCTGAGTATCAGGTAAAGGTCCGTCATCACGAATTGAACCAGCTAAAACAAACGGCACATTATTCTTAACACACTCATACATCACTCCATTCGTAAGAACACCAGCCTCAACTGCTTTAGTAATACTACCACAACGCCGAATCGTATTAATAGTCTTCAAATGATGTCGATGTCCGCCATGAACTGCAACTCCCTGTGTCATATCTACACCCAGGGAAGTTCCCATCAGTGATTGTTCAATATCGTGAACGGCAATCGCATTTCCTCCCAACAAAGCTTGTACATATCCCTGACAAATTAGACTTGCTAAATGTTGGCTACCGCCAGTGTGAATCACCACTGGTCCTGCCGTAACTACTACTTTACCTCCGCGATCGTGTATTTGCCGTAATTCCCAAGCTACTTGTTCAACTACTAATTCTACACGACGTTCACTAGAAACACCAGCAGACATAAAACTGAACTCTTCTTGGTTTCGTTTTTCACGGGATTCTGTTTTACGAATAGTGCGAATACCTACTATATCGACAATTGCTTGTTCGCCAAATTTTAAATCTCTTATAACTTTGCACTTAGCTTGAATATAACCATCTACCTCAGTAATAGCGATCGCTCCATCCATTCTTTGATTTTGTACCCGTATCCACTGACCTTTTATCCTAACTTCAGTGGGATAAATAGTAGTAACATAAAAATCATCTGGGGCTACACCATTTTGTTCTACTGGCTCCAGTTTAGCATCCTGCACATCTTCAGTAGGAATTACGGCACCGATATCAATAAGCTGACTCATTATTTCTTCCATAACCCCATGAGAAGGCGCAGAAACTTTTACTTCAGCAAGGGAAGTGCTTTGACGTTGTTCTCCGAGATTAAAGTTGAGAACTTTAAAACTACCACCACCTTCGACTATTAAGTCTAAAGCTTGGTTAATTAAGCCAGAATCAAGCAAATGTCCTTCCATACGAATAGTGCGACTTTCGACCTGTATGCTAGCACGGCGATCTGGCATAACTGGCTCCGTGACTCTTAAAGTCAGGCATTTAGCTGCACCACCTGCTTTCAGGAACTCAGTTAGGGGTGTTTCAATGACGTTGAAACCTACTTCGGTAATATCTGATTTCAAATCATCACTAACCTTATTCATTATAATAGTTTGATTAATATTAACTGCATTGCAGGCAAAGTTAACTGCATCTACTTCTGCTACTAAAATCCGTTTTTCTGGTGGTACTCGCATTTCAATGAGACGGTTAGAATAAGAGTCGAATGCGGGTGGATAATAGAGTAAGTAACCGCCAGTTAGAGGACAGAAGCAAGTATCGAGGTGATAGAAACGCTCGTCTATGAGTCGCAGGGATAGCACTTCAATATCAAGCCATTTTGCCAGAAGTGGGTGGGAGTCAAGTTCGGAACGAAAGCCATATCCTGCCCAGAGGTAACGACCTTCTCTGTCTAGAAGAGCATCTCCCGCTCCTTCAAAGGGTAGGTCTTTGGGGAGTTCGTGAACGATGAAACCTTTATTGAAGAACCATTCTTTGAAGTAGGGTTCTTCTCCTTGACGTTCTTTGTGGTAGAAACGGCTAAGAACTACTATCTTTCCCAGAACTAGACCTGCATTAGCGGTAAATACCATATCAGGCCAACCTTTTTGAGATGGTACTAGGTCTACAATAGCGTATTCTTTAATAATCTTGTGGAGTTTGTGCCATTGTTCGACAGAGCGATCGCGCGAAGATTTATGGATGTTGCCCTCCATCCAAGGGTTAATTACATAGTCCACATCGTAGTGGTCGGGGGCACATAAGAGAAAGCGAATTGAATCAGTCATAATTATTACTTGGCAGATAATATATATATTAGGTCTAGATTTGATAACCAATAAAAACCCACTCCTAAAATTATTCAGGAGCGGAATTTTAGGTTAAAAAGTCTAATACTTTAGATTATCACAATAGTGTCCATTGCAAACAGGACTTGTCCAAAATATCAAATTGTACAGTGTATGTAGAGGCCAACCCACTTGGCCCCTACTAGATATGGTAGTTCTGGGTGAGTCCTGACAAAAATAACTTCAGAGCAAAGAATCATACCAATTACCATAAACTCAACAATTTCTTTCATCTTGAATATGGACACTTATTATATCATCGCGATCTGAAAAACCCAAATATTTTACCGAAAAATAGGGTTGAAAGCCTCGGCCCATAAGCGGGGGACTTTTTAGTTGATTTTTTTCACTGGCTTAGTCCTTCTTGCTTTTTAGTTCACAAGAAATATATTAGTCCCGGGTGGGCTTACCGAGACAAAAAACGGACATTGAGGCCAGCAGCCAGACTACTACCAAAGTAGCAGCAGCCTGTGAAATGTCAACCCGCCGAGGGGCTACGGCTCGATTGTTACCCAGTGCCTTTAGGCCGGGGAGGATGACAAATTACTTAGTGGAACTAAATAATTCAGAATCTCTAGCAGCTGAAAAAGTTAGGATTTCGGGCACTCCCATAGCAGAAAAATCAAGGGATAAGTATATCCGACTACCTCATCTATACCTTCCCTGTTCCTCTGTAGGGAGGTTCCATGGAACGTCCCTACCTACTCCTCTGCTCCTTAAAAGACTTTTTCAGCAAACCCTAATTATTACTTGGCAGATAATATATATAGGACTTACCCATTGACAAATTTTAATTAATGTGAATTAATGAAGATCGTGCATTATAGCCATTAACGATTTTGGTTTGACAGTTATCTTTCATAGGCGATCGCCCATGAAAGATTGGCCAAATGTCTAAAAAAAAATACTCAATTTAGGATATACACATTTTGGATTTCCTGTCAATGCGTAACTCCTAATATATTTAGGTCTAGATTTGATAACCAATAAAAAACCCACTCCTAAAATTATTCAGGAGGGCAATTTCAGGCTAAAAAGTCTAATATTTTAGATTATCAAAATAGTATCCATTGCAAACAGAAATTGCGCAAAATATCAAATTTTACAGTGAATGTAGAGGCCAACGGTGGTTGGCCCCTACTATATATGGTAGTTCTGGGTAAGTCCTGACAAAAATAACTTCTGAGCAAAGAAAGGTAATTTTTGCCCCTACCTTGTTAACCATAGCTACTGCATCAAGGGCTTGATCTGCCCCATCAATTGTTTTTTTCTTAGTAGTTTGTCTTTAAACTGCTTCATTCGGGGTAAAGATGCAGAATATTATTACAATAGCTCTAACTCATTCATAATCTTCTCTTTTTAAGATTAATAATCAATCTCTAGCAATCTCTCAAATAACGAGCATATACATAACCATAACAAGGATATGAAATTTTTGCCCAACCATCATAGTAACCAATAACACGGACACGAGTCCCTCGACGTAATACACCTATAATCCTACCCCAAGGATATGTTCTCACCCGTAAGTTTTTGTAATGAGTTGCTACTTGACGACATCTGCCATAATATTCTCCATAAGACTTGCCATGAGATCGGTGAGCGAATTTATCTTCTGATTGAGTTTCAGCGGTAACTGTAGTTTCTGACTCATCAAGGATGAGAGTCTTTTGAGATGATACTGCTGCTATAGAAGTAAGACTCATACCAGAAACAGCAGCAAGAGATAATAAGGTAGTCATTGCTACATATTTTGTCCAAGTCATCATCTGTTTCATGTTCTAATTATAATTTTATAATCTATGATATCCTTATTTATCCTCTCAGAAAAGATTGCCTAAGATCAGACATTTAATGTTAATGTTATACTAAATCTGGGTATAAAAACAGGATTGTCTCATCGTTCAATCCATTATTTAGCATAAGTGTCAAACCCTAGAGCCCTTGAAACCAAGGTAGGAAGAAGGGAGTATGTAAACTCAACCTCGAAGTAACCTTAGTTATTAGAAGCCGCATCAGCTGGAAACTCTCATGCACGGTTTTGAAGCAGAGGTGAGGGGTAGCGATACCTCCATCGACTGTGACTAAATAGGTATAAATAAATTAGGGAGAAGTAGGGGCGAACGACCCTTTTGCTTGTGCATACTTCATTAACGCTGCGCGACATGAATTGCCTCTACAGGAGTCAGGAGGGAAGAGGAGGAAGTTTTTTGATAACTAACTATCCAGACCTGATATAACTTGAAAAAATACCCTTTCACTAAGGCGGATTTGGTTTTATTTAACCAACAGTTCTAAAATTGACATCAAAATATTGACATTAAACTTATAGTATGATATTCACAGATAAAAAGTAATTTTTGCTCATTAGTCTATTTTTATTCCCTAGTCAAAATATTTTTATGTCATCTAATCAAAAAATTTACGAAGGCAAAGCTAAAATTCTCTATACTACTGATAATCCAGAAATCTTGCTGACTTATTTTAAAGATGATGCTACAGCTTTTAATGCTCAAAAAAAAGGCATAATAACAGGGAAAGGTAAGATTAACTGTACCATTTCCAGTCATATATTTAAACTACTGGAAGCTAATGATATATCTACTCATTTTATTGATTGTCCCGCATCAGATAAAATGCGAGTCCGAAGGGTGAAAATTCTACCAATAGAAGTCATTGTGAGAAATATTGCTGCTGGTAGTCTTTGCAGACAAACTCTCTTAAAAGAAGGAACTATCTTGAAATTTCCCTTAGTAGAATATTGTTATAAAAATGATAGTCTGCAAGACCCACTTTTGACAAGCGATCGCCTCTTACTACTAGAATTAGCTACCCGAGAACAATTAGAGCAAATACAAACTTTGGCTCTAAAAATTAATGATATTCTAAGAAATTTATTTAACCAATGCCAAATTACTCTTGTAGACTTCAAAATCGAATTTGGCCTAGATAACCATGAAAATCTGATTTTAGCAGATGAAATAAGTCCAGATAGTTGCCGACTTTGGGACCAATCTCAAACAGATCCAAACCAGCGAGTTATGGACAAAGACCGATTCCGGAAGGATCTTGGTAAGGTGGAAACCGCATATCAACAAGTCCTAGAAAGAATTTTAGCTGATCAAGGTTGAGATACTCGTCAATAGTGTATAATTTTACGGTTTATATTAATGAAAATTTCACTGCTGTGTAGATTGTAAGGGATTGTAATGATATGCGTTTGTTTCGATTTTTAGTGTCCATCTTTGCTGCTTCAACAACTTTTGGGGTTTCAAAATCTACTAATGCTCAAATATCTGAAATTAATGTAGATACTGATTTAATTTCTATCTCAATATTAACAGAAACTAAATCTAAATCATCGGTAAATAAACAGTTTACAGCAAATCTTCTAAATAAAGAAATAGTTGATAATAACAGTGAAAATTCTCCTCAAGCTGTAGTTTTGGCCAAATCAACAAAAACTAAATCTGAACCATTAGCAAATAAACAGTTTGCTGCAAGTATTCCCACTAAAGAAATAGTTGATAATAACAGTCAAAATTCTCAAGCTGTAGTTTTGGCCAAATCAAAAGAAACTAAATCTGAAGCATTAGTAAATAAACAGTTTGCTGCAAGTATTCCCACTAAAGAAATATTAGAACAAGATACTACCACTCTATCACAACAAGCACAAACCTCTCCAGAGAAACAAGAACTCCTAGTGTTAGTAGCTGAAGTTGTCATTACTGGAGCAGATGGAAAACTCGAAGATGAAGTTTACCAAGTCATTAGTACTCAACCAGGACGCACAACCACTCGTTCTCAACTACAAAAAGACATTAATGCTATCTTTGCCACTGGTTTCTTTCGAAATGTGAAAGCAATACCTGAAGATACTCCTCTAGGTGTAAGAATTACGTTTCAACTCGAAGCGAACCCTGTATTGAGTTCTGTAATCATAGAAGGTACAAAAGTATTTCCTGAGAGTGAAAAACAGAGGATCTTCAACGATCAATATGGTGAAACTCTGAACTTAAAAGTTTTTGAACAAGGTGTTGAACAAATCAACCAATGGTATCAAGACAATGGCTATGTTCTCGGACAAGTTATTGGTGCACCCCAAGTCGGTGATGATGGTACAGTCACCTTAGAAGTTGCAGAGGGAGAAATTCAAGATATTCACGTGCGCTTTGTGAATACAGAAGGAGAAACAGTAGATGAAGAGGGTAATCTCATAGAAGGTCGTACCCGTGAATATATCATCACTAGAGAAATTGAGCTGAAAGCAGGAGATATATTTCAGAGACAGACAGCAGAAAAAGATATTAGAAGAGTGTTTAATTTAGGAATTTTTGAAGATGTGAACTTGGGGTTAGAACCAGCACCAGATGACCCTAATATGGCAGTTATAATTGTGAATATTGTAGAGAAAAGTACGGGTTCTCTAGCATTTGGTGGTGGGGTTAGTTCTGCAAGTGGGTTGTTTGGCACAGTAAGTTATCAACAACAAAATATTGGTGGTAATAATCAAAAATTAGGGGCTGAGTTTCAGATCGGTGAACGATTAGTATTAGCAGATGTTAGTTTTACAGATCCTTGGATCGGTGGAAACGATCATCGACTTTCTTACACGGTTAATGCCTTCAGACGGCGGACTATTTCGTTAATTTTTGATTCCGATGATGACAATCAGCGGGATGTCGATCTCCCTAATGGTGATAACCCAAGGGTTATTCGTACAGGAGGTGGGGTGAGTTTTACTCGCCCGTTTATCTCTAACCCGTTTGTCGATCCAAAGTGGATTGCTTCTTTGGGATTAAAATATCAGCGGGTAGAAATTCAGGATAGTGATGGTGAGGTTGAACCTAGAGATGAGTTGGATAATAAATTGACAGTTGATGATTCTGGGAAAGATGATCTATTGACTATTCAATTTGGTATTGTTAATGATCAACGCAATGATTCTCGACAACCTACTTCTGGTAGTTTCCTACGGCTTGGTACAGAACAGTCTATTCCTATAGGTTCAGGAAAAATTGCTTTGAATCGTTTGCGAGGTAATTTCAGTTATTTTATTCCAGTAAATTTTACTAGCTTTGCTGACGGACCTGAAGCTTTAGCTTTTAATATACAAGCAGGTCATATATTTGGAGACTTACCTCCTTATGAAGCTTTTCCTCTGGGCGGTACTAACACAGTCCGTGGATATGATGATGGTTCGGTGGCAGCAGGTCGTACTTTTGTGTTAGGAACTGTTGAATATCGCTTTCCTGTATTTAAGTTTCTTGGGGGTGCTTTATTTGTTGATGCTGCAACAGCACTTGATAGTCAAAGTTCTGTGATTGGTAATCCTGGAGGTGTGCGTAAGAAACCAGGAAATGGTATAGGTTATGGTGCTGGTATCCGGGTACAATCTCCCCTGGGTCCGATTAGAATTGATTACGCTATTAATGATGAAGGTGACACTCGTTTCCACTTTGGTATTGGTGAGCGGTTCTAATTTTTTGATGGAAGCTAGATTTTACAATTCATTTCAGATTAAATTTGTACAACTTACAGTGCTTTCCTTTGTTATGAGGTACATTTACATGGGCAAAATGCCCGCACTACATGATTTTTATCATTTACACTGTACATTATTGGCCCGAAAATAGCTCCTAATGGTACTTAGACATTTTATGATAGAAAAAACACCTCAAAGTCTATCTAGACAAGGAAATTAGGTCAATACCTTAAAAATGGCCAAAACCCTTGGTAATAAAGGATTTATACCTTTGCGAGTTAAAAACCTTTCCCTATCTATATTTGAGCTTATTTTTTCTATTATTTTGTGTAAGTTCCCCTAAGCAGATTCTATATAATTAGGACCTCACGGGGTGACAAGCTAGCTGAAAGCTATATATTGGCGATTATTACTATACCTACATTCTGCACGTCAAAATGTAGTATATCAAGCTAGCAATTGAAAGCCTTGCCTGATCATCACTATGAAGTGTGTAATATCATGTCCGGTTGAATAGGTATAAATAAATTAGGGAGAAGTAGGATTGACAAAAGTTGTCTAGCAATAACGGCTGCAAGTTTAAAAATACCCTCTGATACTAAGCGGGTTTGTGATGAATCTTCTAGTTACGCTACAATGTTGAGATAAACAATAAAATGATGATAGCATCAGGATAGCCCATCTATGAACAATAATACGACAGTTGCAAAAAAAACATTACTAATTGGTAAAGGATTACCTCCTTTTGAATCTATCAAACCAGAAGATGTAGTACCTGCAATCACAGAACTACTGACAGAATTAGAACAAGAACTAATCAACTTAGAAGTAAGAGTTAAACCAATATGGAGCGACCTAGTAGAACCTCTACAAAAATTAAAAGACCGTTTAACCTGGAGTTGGAGAATAGTAGGACATTTAATGGGAGTGAAAAATAGTCCTGAACTACGAAAAGCTTATGATCAAGTACAACCAAAAATAGTAGAATTTAAGAATAAACTCAATCAAAGTCAACTTCTTTATCAAGGGTTTAAAAATTTAAGGAATAGTCATAGTTGGGAAAACCTAGATTCAGCACAAAAACGGATCGTTGAAGCTGCTATCAGAGAAGCAGAACTTTCAGGAGTAGCTTTAGAAGAAGACAAACGAGAACGCTTCAATGCTATTGAACTAGAACTAGCAGAACTTTCTACCAAATTTTCTAATAACGTTCTTGACGCCACCAAAACTTTTAGCCTAAGATTAACTAAAAAAGAAGAAGTAGACGGTTTACCCGCTAGTTTATTAACTCTAGCAGCTCAAGCTGCAAGAAATGAAGGAGTAGAAAATACTACAGTAGAAAACGGACCTTGGCACATCACCCTCGACTATCCTAGTTTTTTACCCTTTATGCAGCACAGCAAAAAACGGGAGTTGCGAGCACAACTTTATAAAGCCTTTATTAGTCGTGCTTCTAGTGAGGAGTTAAACAACTATCCTTTAATTGAACGCATTCTGGAGCTACGTCAACAAAAAACAGAAATTTTGGGCTTTAATAGTTATGCAGAATTGAGTCTTGCTAGTAAAATGGCTCCTAGTGTGGAAGCAGTAGAAAAATTATTGGCAGAATTACGCAATGTTAGTTATGATGCTGCAGTTAAAGACTTAGAAGAACTAAAAAAGTTTGCTGCCAGCAAAAATGCTCCAGAAGCAAATGACTTCCAACATTGGGATATAAGTTTTTGGTCAGAAAGACTGCGGGAAGAAAAATTTTCCTTCACTACAGAAGAGTTACGACCATATTTCCCCTTGCCACAAGTTCTGGATGGGTTATTTAGTTTGGTAAAGCGGATATTTGGTATTAATATTACTGCTGCAGATGGGGAAGCGCCAGTATGGCATGAAGATGTGCGCTATTTTCAAGTTAGTGATGAAACAAACACACCCATCGCTTATTTTTACCTTGATGCTTATAGTCGTCCCACTGAAAAAAGAGGTGGTGCATGGATGGATGACTGTATAACTCGTGCTAAAATTATAGAGAATGGTCAAACTACTTTGCTTTTACCTGTAGCTTATTTGCAATGTAATCAAACACCCCCTGTAAATGGTAAACCTAGTTTGATGAATTTTAGTGAGGTAGAAACTCTGTTCCATGAATTTGGACATGGTTTACAACATATGCTGACAACAGTTGACTATGAGGGTGCTGCAGGTATTAATAATGTAGAGTGGGATGCGGTAGAGTTGCCTAGTCAGTTTATGGAAAATTGGTGTTATGACCGCTCCACTTTATTCGGAATGGGGAAACATTATGAAACGGGGGAGACTTTGCCAGAACATTATTATCAGAAACTTTTGGCTGCTAGAAATTATATGAGCGGTAGTGCCATGTTGCGTCAGTTACATTTTGCTTTAGTTGATCTTGAACTCCATCACCGTTATCAAGCAGGTGGTAAAGAAAAAGTCATAGATATATGTAACCGCATCGCTGAAACTACTATTGTTTTACAACCTTTGCCAGAAGATTCATTTTTGTGTGTGTTTGTGCATATTTTTGCTGGTAGTTATGCTGCTGGTTATTATAGTTATAAGTGGGCAGAGGTATTGAGTGCTGATGCTTTTGCGGCTTTTGAAGAAGCTGGTTTGGAAAATGAACAAGCGATCGCTATTTGTGGTAAGCAGTTTAGAAATACAGTTTTAGCATTGGGTGGAAGTTTGCATCCGATGGAAGTGTTTAAAAAATTCCGAGGTCGGGAACCTAATACTGAACCTTTGTTAAGACATCGTGGTTTGTTAGCTTCAGCTTAATTAGGGCTTGTTGATTAAAGATACACCGCTTTCCGTTGTTCTGAGGTACACGAACGCGGGCAAGATGCCCGCAGTACATGATTTTTACCATTAACCCTGTACATAATTGGCCCAAAGTTTGCTATAAAAACATTGACATATAAAGGTATTAGGGTTTTTGGCCGAAAAAAACTATCGGGTTTTCGGTCCTTCAAGCTAAAAAAGTTAGTATCAGGACTTACCCAACGACACTAATTAGGGTTTGCTGATTAATCATAAAAGCCTTGACATATAAAGGCTTTATACCAATTTGATAAGTATTTGCTACAAATGACTAGGAGATTTTTTATTAAAAAGTTAGGATTTCAGGCGGGCCATGGCAGAAAAATGAAGGGATAAATATATCCAACTACCTCCTCTACCAATTCTCCGTTCTTCTGTAAGGACGTTGCATGCAATATCCCTCCTTCTCCTCCTGAGAAAATACTTCTTCAGCAGACCTCAATTATAGCACTTTTTAGGATGGTGAGGTACATCAGAAAGTTAAGATATTTTTCCTTTTCCCTAAAGTCCTAAAATTGTATACCTCATCAACTCTAACACTACTGTAAATCAAAAGCTGTAGGATTTGTGACGACATAGTTTTGTATTAATTTTGGGATTTTTAGCTGCCTTAGAGCACGTTTTCGTTTAAATTGAACAAAATATTAGCAGCCTCATCTAAGTCTTTGCCAAAACAAATAATCCCATCTTCATGACCTGCCATTACTAATATTTTTTCCACTCCTAAATTTTCTTCATCAAACAAACGAAACATTTCTTTTGCCATTTGTGGAGTACCATAAGGAACATCTGGACTAGAAGTAGGAACCTTAAACATAAGTTCTTGCCAAAGCTGATAATTATGAATATGAATAATACCCATAATTTCTGGTCGATAATAATAGATAGCAGCATGAGTTAAAGACTCAGAAGAAGCCTTAGCAGGTCCGCAACAAGTTAGACTATTTTCCTCTATGATAAAGTCAGTAACTACTGTATAATATTCTGGTTTTAAAGTTGAGATATGACCAGTTTGAGTCCCAGAAATTATAAACTGATTGGAATTATTTATTCTCTGACTAACATTACCAAAACCAATACCATTGTCGTAAACACCAATTAATCCCAAGGAATGCATTAAGTCGCGTTTTTTCATTAAATCAGTGATATGAGCGATCGCCACAGATTCTCCTTTTATCCAATGACAATGATATTTAATTACTCCCTCATCTATAACCATAAACTTAATAATTAAAAAGAACATTTAGTGTGGGTTGGTTGAATACCCCCCCGAAATCCAACAAATTAGAGTAAAAAGTTACCTTGTAGTTACTAGAGCAAAAGCTTGATTAAAGGCTACGCTATGGCCATCTCGTTCTGTATCGCCTATTGTCCCATCCACATCAAATAAGCTGTTGAGTATTTAAACGACGTATTGTAAATTTTACCAAAATAGCTAAATCCTTACTGTACAAAAGTTTTGCTTTAATGGGTTGTTATTAGAATAGGCAATCTAAATAGTTAACAGCTTATTAGGGTTAGGGTAAACGGTTCAGTCATTAACAGGACTTACGCAGAATTGCTATATATGGTACAAAAATTTGTCATTTTCAAGATATTGCAACTATAACTAGTGCCGTTGTGTAAGTCCTGATTAAATTAAAACGATAATAACAAAACTTACGCCAAGCCTCTATATATAGTGCCTTAGTCCGTTACGAAGTGCGCAATTCAAGTCGCGAAGAGTTCGCTCCCCTAGGCCTCAGCAAAACACACCCTACCAAAGCGCGTTCATGGGTAAGTCCTAAATAATTTTCATACTGGTCTTTCGCTACAGTTATCAATTATAACTACCTCCTAAAACCATTTTCTGATAGAGAGGTGAGGAGGAAGGGGAGTATCAAATTACTGATTCAAAAAACATATCTTTAAATATATTTACTTGCTATTCCTAAATATACCATTGAATGGCAAGTAAAGAAATTGTCTATTTGGTCAAATTTTCTCTTAAAGAAAGATGTATATAAACCATAACTTTTACTTCAGTAATCATTAGTTTTAATATCCACTGAGTCCCGTAGTAGAAGGGAAAAAGGAAAGCAAGAATATTCCTGAGTCCATTTCCCTTATTGGTTTGCTACTCCTGGGCATCTCCGGGGTTCTGTCCGGACTGAGGGGGCAAAAGTAGCCCATACCTCTCTAAGACAAAATCCCACAAACGATGAGCCATCTCTAATTTACTACAAGATGGAATATCTAACTGACGACCTTCAATATCCAGAAAAACTCCCTGATTTGTGTTACTGCCAATGCCCGCATCTTCACGGTCGATAGGGTTAGCAACAATAGTATCTAAATTTTTAACCCGCAATTTTTCCAACGCAGGGGCAACAATATCTCCAGTCTGTGCTGCAAAACCAATTAAATATTGGTGAGACTGCTTTAATTTTCCCAACTCTGCTACAATGTCTGGTACTGGTGTTAAAGGTAATAAACTAGGGAGCGATCGCTTGGGCAACTTTTTAGTACTATATTCAGTAGGTTTTACATCTGCCACTGCAGCAGTCATGACAACTATATCTGCCTCAGCAAAATGAGCTAACATTGCTTGTTGCATCTGAGCAGCACTCACTACTTCTATAATTTTCACCCCCGATAATAGTAACTCTCCCACAATACTATGCACCAAAGTTACATTTGCTCCTCGATGCAATGCTGCCTGAGCTAAAGCTGTTCCCATTTTACCCGTTGAAGGGTTACCAATAAATCTCACAGGGTCTAAATGTTCCCGCGTCCCCCCTGCACTAATTAATATTTTCTTTCCTGCTAAATCTCTTTGGCCTTCTGTATGTAATAAAGAGATTATATTTGTGATCATTTCCTTGGGCTCCGCCATTCGACCTTGACCAACACGATCGCAAGCTAAAATTCCAGCACTAGGTTTAATACCATGAAATCGTTTTTCTGTCAATATTTGTTGCCAATTTCGTTGTACTGTTGGCTGTTCCCACATATCAGTATTCATCGCCGGAGCCAATAAAATGGGGCAAGTAGAAGCCAAAATGGTATTAGTCAGCAAATTATCTGCAAAACCATAGACTAATTTGGCCAAAGTATTTGCTGTGAGGGGAGCAATAGCTATTATTTGCGCCCATTCTCCTAACTGAATATGCAACGGACGTCCGTGAGAGGGTTGCCAAAAATCTTCGTCTGTATAAGCGGGATAACGACAGAGAGTAGATAAAGTTAGAGGTGTAATAAATTGTTGAGCAGCATCGGTCAAAATTACTCTAACTTCAACTCCAGATTTTACTAAAGTAGAAACTACTTCACAAACTTTATAGGATGCAATACCACCACAAATACTAATTAAAACTTTTTTACCCATAATATTTTCATTTAATAACTTGGGCTGAAGAAAGAATTAGACAAACTATATAACTATAATATCAGTCATCATTTTTAACTAATTTTAGATAAATGAGGAGTGTCAGTTAAAAAATAATCCAAAGCAAAAAAATATCTTGGTTATTCTCTTTCCATAGCAGTTGCTGGGATGGCTAAGATACTCTTACCACTTTCAAATATAGTTAAAAAAAAATTTAACTTTGTACCTTCTGTTATAGACCAACACTCCCAAATAAAAAAATTATTTAATTACTAATTGCGAATACCTAATATTTTGCTTAAGCTTCATCACAAGACTCTAAATCCAATAAATAGATATAAGGCTCAATTAACTCTGGGCGTTGAAAGGCGATCGCTCGTAGTAGATGCCAATCATTTAAACCCTCAAAAGGATTTTTATAGTCATCTTCTTCAAGACGAAAAGCCAATTGAGCTACATCATCTGTAGTAAAGTTAGAAACTTCTTGTAAAGAACGGGTGATAGTTTGCATCAAAACCAATGTACCTCATAAAACTGATATAAATTGTTATTCTTTCATTAAATGAATGTTCTATTTATATAGAATAGCCCTTTTAAACTTTTGCAATGACATCTATAACAAAACTTCGCATTAACTTTAAAATTTCCGGTCGAATTTCATGACCCATGTCAAATTCTTGATACTGTATATCTGCCCCTAGGTTTTTGAAAGTCTCATGCGATCGCCTCCCTTGTTGAATAGGTAAAACCTGGTCTTCTGTACCATGTACCATCAAAATAGGTGGTAATTTTTCTACAGATGGTTGAAGTGGAGAATGTAAATAGCTACTTAAAATAATTAACCCTGCTAATGGCAATGTGACCCCCACATC
>JAKQYF010000106.1 GCA_023356535.1 Trichodesmium sp. MAG_R03
TTACTATCAGGATTATTGGAATTGTGAGTAAGGATATTTCTAGTTAACCATAATCCCCAATTGTAAGCATGACGCGCTACACCCGCGTGTTTGGCCAGCAGCCTTTTTTGCTGGTTTGTGGAGTGTAATTCAGTTTTGAATCCTAGTATCATAAAACAGATAATTCCAGATTTTAAGAGATCATCTCAGATTTTAGCCAACAGTTACAAACCCTAATTTCTTACCCAGTCGAAACAGGCCAATAAGATTTTTTTAGCATACCTACTTTTTCTCAAGCCTCAATTATGAACTGCCATCTTGTTAATGAAGCTACAAAATCGTGGTTAATATTTGTAAGATTTTCTGAAGAAATTCTCTTAAGTCTGATAAATCTCCAAATATTATTCACTTCAGTTTTTGTTTTATTGCTAACTATAATCTCTCTAAACGCTATGGGGCTCTCAATCAGATTTACCGTAATCATAAGGATGATTTTGATGACAAATTAATGTTAACAGCGACTGGTGAATGGAACTTCTACCTGATGGCAGCATAAATAATAAAGTCACGCTCCCAACATTAATTAGTTTGAGTTTTCATTTTTGCTAACCTAAGTTATTTTTCAACAACTCTATTTACTATAAACTATAGTATTGTATGGTATCATGTCTAGTTAATCAATTTGTATTTGTATATACCGTATATACCAATTCTTTAATCTGTGAGGTACAGATATTCAATCCCCCCTAACTCCCATTCTTAAGGCTATGCTTGACCCACATCTTTCTTAACATTTCTCAAATATTAAGGAGTAGGGAGCAGAGAGCATGGAAAAGAGGGTATCAGTATATATCAGAAATGCTAGCACAAGTCAAGCTTTCTGCTCTTGTTCAAGATCGAAACCATTGACTAATAAGGCTTTCAATATTGAATATAATTATGTGGGTAATGGATAGTTCTTAAGGGGGGAACTTAAAATTCCCCCTTTTCAAGGGTATTGAGGGGGATCGTAGGTGTACCTCATCAATTCGATAATTGTTATATTGCCATTAAAGGAAAATATAAATAAATGCTCAACGCTCTCATCTTAGTGCCACTAATTGGTGCTGGTCTCATTGGTTTTTGGCCAAGTTCTCTCTCACCCAAATTGGCCCGTCAAATAGCTCTGATAGTGGCCATCATTAGTCTCTTATTGTCTTTAGTGTTACTTACCCAATTCAATCTAGAAGATCCAAATCAACAATTTGTTGTTGTAGTTCCCTGGATAGACTCCCTAGGCTTAAGCTACTCTCTAGGAATAGACGGTTTATCTCTACCATTAGTAATATTAAATGGTATATTAACTACTATTGCCATCTATGCTACAGATGAATCAATTAACAGACCTCGTTTTTATTACTCTTTAATATTATTGTTGGCACTCAGCGTATTTGGAGCCTTTCTGGCTCAAGATTTACTACTGTTTTTCATCTTTTATGAACTCGAACTCATTCCCTTATACCTATTAATTGGAATTTGGGGGGGGCTAAAGCGGGGCTATGCATCCACTAAATTTCTCATTTATACAGCAATTTCCGGAATTCTAGTCCTAGCAGGCTTTCTTGGGGTAGTTTGGTTAAGTGGTTCCTCCAATTTTGCTTATGACCAAGCAGTTGTCCATACTCTACCTTTAGGAACTCAACTATTATTGTTAGGAGCAATAGTCATAGGGTTTGGAATTAAAATTCCCCTGGTTCCCTTCCACACATGGTTGCCAGATGCCCACGTTGAAGCATCCACACCAATTTCTGTACTCCTAGCAGGAGTGCTATTAAAACTAGGAACTTATGGGTTGCTAAGATTTGGATTAAATATGTTACCTGAAGCTTGGGTATATGTTTCTCCCTGGTTAGCAGTATGGGCTGTGGTAAGTGTACTTTACGGTTCACTTAATGCGATCGCCCAAAAAGACATGAAAAAAATGGTAGCCTACAGTTCAGTTGGTCACATGGGTTACATTTTGTTAGCTAGTGCAGCAGCAACTTCCCTCAGCATTTTGGGCACAGTGCTTCAAATGATTAGCCACGGTCTAATTTCAGCCCTACTATTTTTATTAGTGGGAGTCGTCTATAAAAAAACTGGTACACGGGATATCAATGTATTACGGGGTCTGTTAAACCCAGAACAAGGTTTACCAATGATTGGCAGTCTAATGATTTTAGGAGTAATGGCAAGTGCTGGTATTCCAGGAATGGTTGGGTTTATTTCCGAATTTTTAGTATTTAGAGGTAGTTTTAATGTTTTTACAGTTCCAACTCTATTGTGTATGATTGGAACAGGATTAACATCAGCCTATTTCTTGCTTTTAATTAACCGAGTATTTTTTGGTAGGCTATCTGAAATAGCAATAAATCTGTCTTCAGTACAATGGTCGGATAGAATACCAGCAATTATTTTAGCAGTTCTAATTGTTGTTTTAGGAATACAGCCTCAATGGGTAGTGCGTTGGACTGAAACTGAAGCAAATAGCATGAGCGCAAAGAAAACCATATTATCACAGATAGTTAACAAATCTGCGATCACTACTCCATCTCTACTTATTAAATCATTTAATGGAAGTTAACCCACCCTTAATGCCCCAAGAAAGGAATTCATGCATTAAGATTTTATATATAATTCGATTATATAGGATATGTTTATAGGAATCCTATCTGAATCCTTAGGAAAAATGGGCTGTTTTAATACAGGAGGCAGAAGGCATTTATGCTGAAGGAATAGGAGTTGGAGCTATTTTTATCAGCCTAGTGATTTTATATAATGATTTAGGATTGGTTATATATAGCCATCCTATTTGATTTATGAAAAAGATGAGCGGTAGGAATGAGGAAGGCAAAAGGAACAGGGGGTTGGAATTATTTTCAAGAAAACTAGTGATTTTCATAAATCATTTACAGTGCTTTTCAAATTAATAAACTACATCGCTATAACCAAAACCTTGTAGAGACATTGCATGCAACGTCCCTACTGTGGTCTACCGATATGAAAACTGCTGTATGAAAAAAATAGGCTACTTTAAGGCAGGAGACAGGAAGCAGAAAGCATAAGGAACAAGAGTTAAAGCTATTTTCAAGAAGTCCAGTGATTTTACAAATGATTTAGGATTGCTATAATTATGTAATTACTAGGACTGACTTTTTCTAGATGTCTATTCTGAAAAACAATGATTTATCCTAAAAACCGGGTTTTTTTTGGGTAAGTCCTAATTACTTCAATATTCAAGTTACCGAAAAATTGGATTTAAAGCCTCGCCCATAAGCGGGGGACTTTTTAGTTGATTTTTTTTCACAGGCTATGTTATCATGGTTTTTAGTTCACAAGAAATATATTAGTCGCGGGTGGGCATACCGAGACAAAAAACGGACATTGAGGCTAGCAGCCAGACAACTGCCAAAGTAGCAGCAGCCTGTGAAATGTCAACCCGCCGAGGGGCTAAGGCTCGGTTGTTACCCAGTGCCTTTAGGCCGGGGAGGATGTCAAAGTTTATGGGAATATCACTACTCCTCATCTGTGCTTCCAAACCGTAAATGAGAGTTTCTAGCTCATGGGGCTCCTGAGATACTATTTGTCACTTAAACTTTAATTGTTATACAATTAAGACTTACCCAACGAGACTAATTGTAGTGGCAATATCTTGAAAAAGGTCAATTTATGCACCATATATAGAGGTACTGCGTAAGTCCTGACAATAATATCAGGACTTATGTTAAGGAAGTAACTGTAGTGTAGATATCTAAAATCATTACCAAAAAGATACTATATATAGCAATTCTTGCGTAAGTCCTGAATATGTTAAGTCCTTACATTTGAGATTCAGGAAAATTAAGTTTATGAAAAAAAACATTTTAAAATGTGCAATTCACCCACTTTCAGCTTATATTAATCGCTTAAAATCTGGTCAAGCTTTGCTCAAGGATACCCCAGAAAATGTCTTAGAAGTTGTCGGAATTTTAAAAAGTTACGGTATTGTATTAGATGCTTATTCTCAAAATCTTAATTACATTGCCGAATATCAATTTTTAGAAATGTTTCCTTTTTTCAAATACTTCAATGGCAAAATTTCATTAGGTAAATTACTCAAATTTTTGTGGCATGATAGAATTAATTATGAATATGCAGAATATTGCATGAGGGGAATGTTATGGCACGGAGGCGGAGGTCTGGATAAATATTTAGATTCAGCTGAATTTAAACAACTAGCAAAAGTAGCGATAGATGCTAAAATTGCAGGAAATTTGATGTTAATGCCACTTAATCAATTATTTCCAGAATTTTTACCAGACATGGTACGTCAACAAGCTTATTATAGTGGTTTAGGTCAATTTTGGCGGGTAATGAGTGATATTTTTATCACCCTATCTGATAAATATGACCAAGGCAAAATAATATCTATTCCGCAAGTAGTAAATCATGTTTTATCAGGGTTAGTTGCAGCAGCAAATTTACCAATTACCTTTGCTGTAAATATCAAAGGTAAAGGTTATGAAATAATTCCGAAGTCAGTAGGTTTAACCTTTTTAGCAGATACAGCAGTTCCCTATGTCGAAGCAATTTTCTTCCGAGGAACACCATTTTTAGGAACAGTTTCATATAATGCTCAATCTCAACAAATTGATTCCGATCAAAGTCAATTTACTTATGGTGCCTTGTATGCTGATCCTTTGCCTATTGGGGGTGCGGGAATTCCACCCACATTATTAATGCAAGATATGCGACATTTTCTACCAGATTATCTTCTAGAATTTTATCAAAAAACTAACCGAGGTACAGATAATTTACGAGTGAAAATTTGTGGGACTTTTCAGAAATCAATGTTTTGTGTAACAACGGCTGCAGTCTTGGGCTTAACACCTCATCCTTTAGATACAGAAGATCCAGATCAACAAATAGAAAATCAAGCCTATTTAGAAGGTTGGATGGATAGATTTTTAACATCAAGACTAGAGTTTATTAATAGTTAGTATTGTTTCTTAATTTAGGGCTTGCTGATTCATTATAAAAGCATTGACATATAAAGGCAAGATCCTTATTTGGGCGAAAAAAAGGACCAGCTTTTTTGTGGTATAAGCTGAAAAAGTTAGGATTTCGGGCTGACCATGAGAGAAAAGTCAAGGGACAATTATTTCTACGACCTCCTCTGTAATTCCTATTTCTAGTGACCTCTGACTCCCTATTCCCTATTTACTACTCCCTACTCTCTCCCTGAAAAGACTTTTTCAGCCAACCCTAACTATAAATCAATCCTAAAAAGTTGTTAATCTCACTGAAGGACGGGGCTTGATTTTAAAGTTTTTACCAAATTTTACCAAATTGTTGTTATACATTATTATCTGTGACCTGCTATCGCATACTGTCACGTGTGATCCCATACTGTCCCGTGGATCGTACTACCTGCTATAGGAAAATTGATTGATGCTTTCAATGGGAGTGTAGCTGTTCCTGTGTTTTCTGCTGCCAACAGAACTGCCTGGTTTACCAACAATAATCGTGCCACTCCTAGTATTTTATGTTCTATAGAATTAATTTGTTTAATTTGTTGGCTCAAATTCTGATGATGATTTATGCACCTTTTTGTACTACATCATGAAGTGCTAAATATGGGCCCAAACTGCTCAAAAAATTTTGATGTCAAATGTCAAAAGTATTAAATTTTAAGAGTTTGAGGATTTTATAACTGATTCCTGATTTTCGCATTTTCAGTACACCATACCAACTTTAATGTTATTTTATATGGGTTAAATGTTAAATATTAAATGTTAAACAATTATATTATATCCGGTAACATCGTTTCTGTATAAGATTTTAAGTCACAATATGAAAAATATATATTCTGGAAATAGTTTGATATTTCTCAAAAGTACCAAAATGCAAAAAACTTTGATGCTACAAAGGTTACTTCTAAGCATACTTAGTATTTTTATCTTAGGAAGTCCCTCTGAAGCTGCAACTCTAGAATCTTGGCAATTTAAAGTTAATCAGAACCAACTATCCTTTACTACAGAAGGAGATGTTCAACCTAAGGCCCAATTAATCACTAACCCAACTCGGTTAATTATAGACTTGCCAGGAACAACTTTAGGTGGTATCAGAACATCTCAAGTTGTGGGTCGAGCTATCAAAGCAGTTAGAGTAGAACAATTTGATCCTCAAACAGCTCGGATAGTAGTAGAACTCAATAATGACTACACCATTGACCCAAAGCAAGTACAATTTAGGGGCATTTCTCCTAGTCAGTGGACTGTAAAAATACCAACCCCTCAACAAATCACCTCTACTACAAATATTAATATTGCACCTCACTCTCCATCCCTACCGGTTCAAAGTCCCCATTCCTCAACCCTACCGCCTTTATCTCTTCTCAGAACAGAAAGACCAAGCAATCAAAATAGAGCAAGACCTACTAACCCTCCTCCCATTAATCAAATTACAATTGCTGGTACACCAACTCTTGTAGAAGATATCCAAGTAAAAAAAGAGGGAATAGTTCTCAAAACAAGTGGTAAATTACCAGAAATTGAATTAAAGCAGAGTGTTGACGGTACCTGGATGACCATTGATGTCCTCAATGCTACTCTGACTGCCAAGAGTCGGAAACCGAATCAAAGGTTTAATAAATCAGGATTAACAATTACTCAACTAACTCAACTTTCGACTTCACCAGCAGTAGTTCGTCTGACAGTAAGTTTGTCAGATACAAATACTCAATGGCAAGCACGCGCTTATGCAGGTGGAGTAGCAGTATGGCCTCAAGGAGAAGCACCACCCACAATTAATCAAGGGACTGGTTTTGTTTCGGTTAAGTCAGTGGAATTAAAAAATGGTACTGAGTTATTGGTTACTGGAGATAAACCTCTAAGTTATACCAATAGTTGGGATTCTCAAACAGATGCTTATGGAATTACTATATATAATGCTAAGGTGGATGACCGATTGAGGTTACCAGGGCGAGAAATTGGTAGTCCTTTAGTTTGGGTAAAAATACGTCAAGAAGATCCAGAAACAGTTACAATCCTGCTTAAACCTGCTACTAACGTTAAAATTGGAGAAGTCACTCAGATTACGGCCCAACAGTTATCTTTGCCTATGGGTTGGGGTAATATTGGAACTGCACCTCCAGGTTGGAGGCCTAATCCTATAGAGCCATCTTCTAATTCTAGACCTTTACTATTCCCAAGGAAAGATAATTCATCAACCCAGAATTCATTAGGGCAAAATCCATTATCTCCCCATAAATTACCTCAGAATAACACTGAAAATTTGCTTCCTAGACGTTGGCCTTTTCCTTGGCCTCCTCGCAATAATCAACGATCTAATAACAATTATCTTCGTTTTCCTTTACCAAATCAATTACCTCAACGTGATGGACAAGTAATGATAGTGATAGACCCTGGACATGGGGGACCTACAGATTTGGGTGGAGTAGGTTTTGGTGGTCTGCGAGAGAAGGATATTGTCTTACCAATTTCATTAGAGGTAGCTCAAATCCTGGAGCAACATGATATGCAGGTGGTTATGACTCGTAAGACAGACCGGGATTTGGATTTACCACCACGCTCAGAGTTGGCCAATCGGGTGGGAGCAGATTTGTTTGTGAGTATTCATGCTAATGCTATTAGTATGAGTCGTCCTGATGTGAATGGTTTAGAAACTTTTTATTATCAAAGTGGGCAGGTTCTAGCACAGTATATTCAGAATAGTATGTTGGAAGCTTTTCCGACGATGAAGAATCGTGGTGTAAAGCGGGCGCGTTTTTATGTGCTCAGACATACTAAGATGCCTGCTGCATTGGTAGAGGTTGGTTTTGTTACTGGTAATTATGATTCCCGGATACTTGCCGATCCTAGTCAACATAGTCGCATGGCACAGGCGATCGCTCGTGGCATATTGAGATATGTTCAAGCTTATTATCGTTGACATCCTCCCTGGCCTAAAGGCACTGGGTAACAACCGAGCCTTAGCCCCTCGGCGGGTTGACATCTCACAGGCTGCTGCTACTTTGGCAGTAGTCTTATACTGGCCGACCTGTCCGTCTAAAACGAATTTAATATTATACCAAGTCCTAAAATTAATGTTGTACTTGGGTAAAACTTCAGTTATTAAAGAATTAATATCAACTGTCCTACTCTCCTACCTTCCTAGTCAAGAAAATGTAGAAAAGTTTTTGAGAAATAGTATTACTCACTAGAAAACTTTACTTTTTTCAAAGCTGCTCTAAGATTACCTTGGTACTCAGATAAGACCCTATCCCCTTCTTCTTTTTCTAAGTTACTCCAGTGCATCAAAAGTGCTAACTTGACTGAATCACCGCTTTTATTTAATAATTCTCCTGCTTCATCCCGACTTAACTCTGTTAAATCTTCAAGAATTCCTAAGGCCCGATCACGTAACTTAGTATTTTTTACAGCTACATCAATCATACGATTACCATAAACTTTTCTTAACCTCACCATTACTCCTGTTGATAAGATATTCAAGGCCATTTTTGTGACTGTTCCCGCTTTCAGACGGGTTGAACCAGCTAATAGTTCTGGACCAACCAACAACCTAATATCTACATCTACCTGTACGCTAAATTGCTCTACAGGCACACAAGTAATAAAAATTGTTTTTGCTCCCCTTTGTTTTGCAGCTTCTAAAGCACCATGAACATAAGGAGTTGTAGCACCTGCAGTGATGCCAACTATTACGTCTAGATTGGTGATATGGCGAGAAGCGATCGCTTGATTACCATCTTTCCAGCTATCCTCCAAATCTTCGGAACTGCGGACTAAAGCGGCTGCGCCTCCGGCAATAATTCCTTGTACCAATTCTGGAGGCGTACAAAATGTTGGCGGACATTCAGCCGCATCCAATACACCTAAACGACCACTGGTACCTGCTCCTACATAAAACAATTTACCACCTTGACTTAAAGCTTCGGTAGTCATATCCACTGCTTGAGCTAGTTGTAAACGGGATGAGGCGATCGCTTCCAAAGTCCGATTATCTTCTTGGTTAAACAAGTCTACTAACTCTAAAGAACTTAACTGGTCGAGATTATGACTATTGGGATTAACCTGTTCGGTTAACAAATGACCTCGTTTGTGTAAATTTTCCATATCAAACTTTGACAATTTATTCAAAAAATGTTATAATTGAAACTATAAAAGGGATAATATATAGTAGATTTTGTTGGGCAAACGATGTACAGGGTCAATGATGAAAACCATTTATTGGGGGCATCTTGACCCCGTGGATGTACCTCATAACATAAGTAGTTATGCAAAATAATTACACATATCTCTAGGTGCTGAAAAGCTTATATTGTAAAAATCTCAGGGCAAAAATAATAGTAATTAATTTTGGATAGGCACTTGACTTAATATATATACTAGAGTTCTTGGGTGTGGGAAAATTGAAAATTCTCAAAAGCTTACTATATAAGCTTTACAGTTCTTGAGAAGTAAAAAGTACTATAAACCTCTACTGATAAAGGTTTTAGCCATTTTTTTGCCTTCATTCCCAACAACTCTATTAATGCTTATTCAGAAACCAAGGTTGATCAAAGCAATTTCGTGAGAAAAACAATAATCAGGGTCATAAACACTGGCACAGCACTTCTCGCTGCCCGTGATGTACATCAGGCAAGTCAGATACCCGCACTACAAAAATATTACTATTGACGCCTTGTACCTCATTTGTCCAAAATCTGCTGTAACTAATAACTGAAATGACTTATACCAATTCCCATAAACTTTGCTATACTCGGGTTTTTTATTTCTAAATATTATTTGTTGGAGCAAATAATATTTAGAATGGTAACTTCGGTGATCAAGAAAAGTTATTTTTGCAAGCTTTCAAGTATAGCAGGATTTTTGAGCATTGGTATTATAAAAGGCCTTCCAATTGACGCTTAATTTTATCTAACTCTGTTTTGGTCTTTTCAGAAGCTTGGTCTATATCTAGCTGCCAATCAGTCTGTTCGACATTATGCTCTGGGGGAATCTCCAACTTACCTGCTGGTATAACTTGCCAATCATAGTCCACACTCCTGCAGAATTCCATAATTTCTTCTTGGTCAAACTCTTCAACTTTAGGATTAGGAAAATCTTGAGCTTCTAGCAATATACCGAAGCGAGTCGCATCATCCTCAGATTCAAACATCAATACCTTATTGCGATTATCCATCTGAATAGTATGTATTCCTTCATTTTCAGTCTTAGGGTTAAACAGTAAAACAAATATTCGCATAATTTTCCGAACTTGAATAAACCATTGTTTTGTCTATATTACCTAATAGCTGAATGCTATACTTATGGCCAAGGCATAAGGTCTCAAGCTCCCCCTTTCAAGAGGTTGACATCTTCCCCGGCCTAAAGGCAGCGGGTAACAACCGAGCCGTAGCTCCCATGCGGGTTGACATCTCACAGGCTGCTGCTACTTTGGCAATAGTCTGGCTGCTTACCGACCTGTCCGTTTAAAGTCTCTGTATGCCCACCTGGGACTAATATATTTCTTGCTGCATTTCAATAGAGCTGGAAGTACTGATAACGAATACAGCGCTTTCCACTGTAATACACCCACCTGAGCAAAATGACTGCACTATATGATTTTCACCATTTATCCTGTAGATCATTTGCCCGAAATCTGCTGTAACTGATAACTGATATGACAAACACTCCAAAAAAACCCAATGACCAAACCCACCTTTCCAGCCCCAGAAAATGGACACAAATAATAATTATCAGTGGCCTAGGATTAGTGACTGTGTCAGTAGCAGGAGGAATAGTAGGAACCTGGTTTATACAGAAACAATTAGTTCCAATCATCAGTGATAATCTAGACAAACAAATACAGAGGCCAGTCCAAGTGGGAGAACTGAAAAAGTTTGGCCTTGGTTACATAGAGTTTGGCCCTTCATCCATACCTCTGAGCTTAAGCGACTCAATTAGTGCTTCTACCAAAGCAATTAAAGTCAAATTTTCTCTTGGGGCAATTTTATTGAGAACCGTAAGACTCGATATTACATTTGAAGAATCTCAGGCTTATCTGCAACAACAACCTGATGGTTTATTTGCTATGCCAAAACTAAAATCAGCAGAGGATTTACCTACCACCTCAAAACCATTTAACTTTGATGTTAAAGTAAATTTCCCAAAACTAAATGTTACTATTAAGCCGTCGGAAAAGGGAAAAGATTCTACCCCAATTTTATTAGATTTAAGTAAAACGGAATTTCGCTTTAAAGATAAAGCACAACGTTGCTTAGTAAATCTTAATAGCAAAGTTATAGATGGTGGCAATTTTAAGGTTAACGCTGATGCTAATCTCAAAACCTCAGAAATTCAAGCTAATGTTGTAGCAAAAAAACTGCAATTGCCAATGTTTGCGACCTTAGTATCTGCAGTAGAAAGTATTCCTGATGTAAATTTATACAGTGGAGAATTAGATGCCAACCTCCGGGCTCAAATTAAAATAGCTGACAATATTACAAATATTGTGCAAGATGTTAGAGGAAAGATTAGCCTACAAGATTTTAAGGCCAGTAGCAGTCTTTTGAGCAATATCGTTAACCTGAACACAGTTGCTAATGTTGCTTGGCCAAAAGTGAATATCGAAAGCTTCAATGGGAACTACGGAAATATTGGCCTCAAACTTCAAGGTGCAGCGGAAACAGCCAAAGATTTAGATTTACAAAATATTAAACTTGACTTGCAAGGGACAGTTTTGCCAGTTTCCTTTGAAACTTTATTTAATACTGCGACAACAGAAATTAATGTACTCTCTAATAAGGCTACATCAGTAAAAACTAAACAACAGTTACAGCAGATCAGTAGTCAAATTGAAAATATCAAACCTTTATTAGAGGGGAGAGTAAAAACTGATCTCAAATTTTCTGGAAGTTTATTTGAACCAGTGGTGTCAGGAAAAATTGAGACTACTGAAGTTACTAGAGTTGACAGGTTAAGATTTAAAGATATCGCTACTAAGTTTACTATTAGTCCTCAGTTAAACCAAGATTTTCAACCTGTTAATGTGGCTGCCAGTTTCTCTGGCTTACAAATTAATCCAGTGCTAGGAGGTAAAATAACTGGTAAAGGCGCCGTTTTAGAATTCAACCTCCCCTTGAACCCCAAGGTAGGAAGCAAGAAATTAGAAGTTGGAAGTCAGGGTATAGACACGTTGCGTGGAACGTCCCTACAGAGTCAGGATCAAGAAAGGAAATTTAACCCAACAGTTGACTTAGACTTGCGGGTGCAAAATTTACCTGTGGAAGCGATCGCTCAACAATACAACATTGCTTCACCTCTTCCCATGGGCGCATTTTCCACGGAGGTTAAAATTTCTGGTCCTCTAGAAACTCTTAAAGGTCAAATTAAATGGCAGTTACCAAAAGCAGTTTATCCTTTGAGTGGTGCTGTTGATATTATTAATAGTCAGGCAAATATTAAAAATACTGTTGTCAAAATTGGTGGAGGAACAGTTAATATTAATGGCAATGCTAACTTGGAAAACTGGCAACTCAGTGCCACTGCCAATGAAATTAATTTAGATAATCTTACACCTTTACAACCCTTAGGTTTGCCATCAGGATTAGAAGGTATTCTTAATGGTCAAGCTAATTTGTCTGGTCTGATAAGTGAATTTTCAATTAATAGTATTAATGGTAATGGAACTGGCATAGTTAATCTTGCTGGCGGTCAAATTAATCTGAATAGTGAACTAAATAATGGTAATTGGCAAGGAAAAGGGATAGCTACTCAACTCAGTTTAAGTGCTTTAGAAAAAATTGCCAGAAATTCAGATATTCTGATAACTCCTAATTCAATATTGTCTAGTCAAATCGATGGAAGAATTAGTGGTCAAGCAACTGTATCTGGAAATTTAAATAATTTAAGTTTAGCAGGACTAACGGCTAATCTTGATGGAAATCTTAATCTTGCTAATGGTATAATTAATGCTAATGGTAAAGTTAATAATGGTGGATTCCAAGTCTTAGTTAATACTCAAGAACTACCAATCAATCCTTTACTAGATTTAGGCTTATCTGCAGCTAATTCAGGAATCATTACTAACCAGGAAAATTTAAACCTGATTAGAAAAAATATTCCACTAGTTAAATCTATCAATGGTCGGCTAAATGGCAAGGTCAATTTATCAGGAAATTTGACTAACCTTTCCCCAGAATTTTTACAAGAAAATCTCACAGGAAATTTCACAGGAAATCTTAAAATTGAACCAGGAACAGTTAATGCTACAGGTAATTTAAAAAGAGGGAATTTCAAAACCACAGTTCAAACGAATAAAATAGCTCTAAATGCCGTAGAAGAATTATTCACAAAAACAGGAATAGTTTCTCCAGAAAGCAAGATTTTACAAAAAAATACTGAGGTCAAAGTTCAAGGTGGAGCTACAGTATTTGGAAATATTAATAATTTAACTCCTGAAGGAATTACTATTAATGGAAATGGCAAAGTCATTATTGCTGGAGGAACAATTAACGCTCAAGGAAAATTAAATCAAGGAAATTTTCAAGCCTCAGTTAATAGCGATAAATTAGCAGTAAATTCACTTTTAGATTTAGGAGAGTCAATTTTAGAATCTGGGATAATACCAGTTGAAACTAATCAAATCCAAACTTTACAAACTCAGTTTGTTACTATTAAATCGTTAAATAGTCAAGTTAATCTCAACGCTGATTTTTCTGGAAGTTTGACAAACTTAGCTCCAGAAGCAATAACCGCAATAGCTAAAAGTCAGCTATTTATTGATGAAAATTCAATTAATATTGATGGAAAACTCAACCAAGGTAACTTTTTAGCAAATGTAAAAACAGAAAAAATTAGTTTACGCCCTCTAGAACAAAAAATCAGAAAAACTGGTTTGGTTTCTCTTCCCACTAATGCAACTTTACCTCCGGGTATAGAAGGAGAAATATTTGGAAATTTAAGCGTATTTGCTAATGTCAATAATTTTAATCCGAAAGCTATAGCTGCTGATGGAAGTGGAAAATTAATAATTGGAAATAACACAATTAATGCTACAGGGAAATTAGATGAAGGAAATTTTGAAGCAGTAGCGATCGCCGACCCTATTCCTCTAAGTTTTGTCAAAAAAATAGCTAAAGAAACAGGAATAGTTACCTCAGAAACTTTAAGTTATTTAGACACAATAAATGGGAATATTATTGGGAATGCTAAATTAGCAGGAAATTTAGAAAATTTAAACCTAGAAGCTATAGCTGCTGAAGCAGAAGGGAAACTAATTTTTGCTGAGGGTGGAGCAGTAAATCTTACTGGGGAATTAGTAGGTGAAAAATGGCAAGCTGCTGTAGTAGGAGACCAAATTCCTTTAGAGAAATTTTCAGCAGCATTAGAAAAACAAGAACAAGCAAAACCTGCTGTTACTGCTGTGAGAAAAGCTCAAAAATTATTAGGGCAAGCTGAAAATTTACCTGTAATTGGAGGATTGTTTAATAGCCAGATTGACTTATCAGGAAGTCTAACAAACTTAACTCTAGAAGGGATTAAAGCACAAGCAAAGTTAACACTTTCAAAATTACCAATTATTCAGAAATCTTTCAATAGTTTATTGAGCTGGAATCAGAAACAAATAGAAATAGAAAAAGTTAGTATTCCACCAGAAGTTAATGTTAATGGAGTAGTAGGTATAGATTTTCCAGTATCAACATCTCCCACTATTTCCGGAATTAATATCAACGTCAATTTGTCAGATTTTAACTTAGCATCTTTACCAATAGAAAAGTTAATAGAAAAAAAAGGTGAATTATTAACAGGTAGAGTTAATTTTGATGGCAAAATAATCGGAAAATCTATTGCCGACCTTAACTTGGTTGGTGATGTAGTCTTGAGAAATTTAGCAGTAAATAAAGTAGATTTCGATTCTGAGTTATCAGGAAAATTAAATGCTGGCATTACTCAAGGAGTAAACTTTGAAATTGCTGGTAATAATGATCGTCTGGAATTAGTGTTAGATGAAACCTATGTTCCTACTACTTTCTTAGTTAAACGGGACCAGGCAAAACTTGCAGGTGTTACTGAAGAAGAAAATTTTCTAGTAACATTAGAAAAATTTCCTCTGGAGTTTTTAGGTATAGTACCTGCAGAGCAGTTTGGTATTGGTGCAGTTTCTGGAGAAGCATCCGCAAAAATAGCTGTATCTGATTTGAGAACATTTTTGAGATCGTTTGATATTAACTCTATCAAAGCAGATGGAAATTTAGAGGTGACAAAACCTAGCATTGGTTACATAGATGCTGAAAGTTTCACAGCAGATATAAATTATGCTCAAGGGAAAGCAAGTCTTAATGATGGCACATTGTTATTAGGTGAAAGTCGGTATGTGTTACAAGCAATGGTTGATATTAATTCGCCTGGTGCTTCTTTTGACCCCAAATTTGCAGCTAACCTCAAAATAGAAAATGGAGTTGCGCAAGATATTTTGACCGCCCTCCAATGGTTTGACTTAAAAGATATTGAACGGGGTGTGGCAACTCCAAATTATGGCAAGGCAGCAGATGTGCAAACATCAGCAGTAGGTTTTCCAGAAAATACACCAGTAATTATGCAGTTGCGTCGGCTTGCCGAAATTAAAGCTTTACTTGAACAACAGCAAGCAAGTCAAGAACCAAAAACTCCTGTACAAATACCACCCCTTAGTGATCTAGATGTCACTTTTTCTGGCGAAATAATGGCAGAAGGATCTTTGCAGTCTGGTGTTGATGGGAAATTTGATATCAAAGGTAGTAATTGGAGTTGGGGAGTTTACAAAATAGATAATTTTCTTGTACAGGGTAAGTCTAAAAATGAAGTCCTGACAGTCAAACCCCTAGAAGTGGAAGTAGGAGAAGCATCGTTAGCTTTTAATGGAGATTTGAGTCCAGAAAATCAAAGTGGGAAATTACAACTAAAAAATGTAGACTTGGCAGAAATGCAGAAGTTTGCCGAGAGTTATGTAGCGCCAAATATGAATGTCAATATTACAGGAAAGTTGAATCTAGAAACAGAATTAGGTGGAAATTTTAAAAACCCCAGAGCTAGAGGTGAAATTAAGATAGTGGATGGAACTCTAAATGAACGGCCTATTGAAAAAGCGCAAACTGATTTTAGTTACAACTCTGGACGACTGCGTTTTGGTGGAAATCTTTCTGTAATTGGAGACCCCATTTTATATAGCGGTGATGTACCCATTGATTTACCCTTTGCCACAGTTGCCGCAGGCAGTGATCTAATTAACGTTAGTGTAAATGTAAAAGATGATGCCTTCCAAATAGTAAATATTTTGACCGACCAGATAACTTTAGACTCAGGTAAAGGAAATATATTATTGAAGCTAAAAGGAACATTACAAGAACCACGACCAGAGGGGTATGCCAAATTTGTAGATGTTAATTTAACTGCAGCCGCATTTTCTGAACCTTTAACAGACCTAGAAGGCACAGTTCTATTTAATGGCGATCGCCTTGAAGTCAAAGAAATTCAAGGAAATATTAGTGATGGTATGGTTGAAGTTAGTGGAGTCTTACCACTTTCCCAACCCTTGAGTAGCGAAGACCCAGATATCAATAACCCTCTGACCATTACCTTAGACAAACTTAACGTAGACTTTCAAAAAGCCTTTAAAGGCGGTATTGATGGTAAAGTAGTAATTACAGGTGCAGCTTCGCAACCTGATATTGGCGGTCAAGTTAAGGTATCTCAGGGTGAGATATTTATAAACAAAGCAGCAGGTTTAGCAGGAGCAGCAGCAAGAGAAAATAAAACAGATGAAGGAAGCTCTGGTGTGGGAGAATTTAACGTTGACCTGAATGATTTTCAGTTGTTGTTGACCGATAGTCTACAGATATCTAGTCTAGGACTAGCTAATATTCAAGTTGGAGGTGGTTTACGGGTAAATGGTACCCTCAGCGATATTCGTCCCAGTGGTATGATTAACTTAGAAGGAGGTACAATTAATTTATTTAGTACAGAATTGCGTTTAGACCGCAGCTATGAAAATACAGCTAAATTTATCCCGAATAATGGACTTGACCCCATGCTAGATATACAGTTATTAGCATCAGCCTTTGAAACCAGTGGTTCATCAACATCAAGATCGAGTTCGGTATTTTCGGCTGAAACAATAGATGCTCCATCACCAGGCACATTGAATAGTAGTCAAAGAATTAAAATTATGGCTAAAGTAAAAGGACTGCTATCAGAGTTGTCAAAATTAGAAAATGACCTAGAGTTGATAGAGTTGACAAGTTCTCCACAGCGAACAGAGACGCAAATAGTCAGTTTATTAAGTAGTAATATTGTTGATACTTTTAGTGAGGATAGAAATTTAGCATTAGCAAATGTAGCGAGTACTGCTCTATTTAGTGGCATACAACAGGATGTTATTAAATGGACAGGATTAAGTGAATTTCGGATATTTCCTGCGAGTATTCCTAAAGGTGGCTCACAACGTGCTTCTAGTTTGGGTTGGGGTCTAGAGGTTGGTATTGACGTAACTGATCAATTGGGAGTATCTGCGACTATACTTGATGTCACAAAGGAATTGTTTTTGGATTATCAAGTTAATGATCAAGTGCGTCTCCGGGGAGGTAGTAATTTTGATGATAATGCTGTGTTGTCTATTGAGTATGAAACCAGATTTTGATTTAGGATCTACTGGAAAGCATTATAGTCATTCTCATAGTTATGAGTTACATTTATGACCCCCCTAAATACCTCTCAAAAAGCTTCTAA
>JAKQYF010000107.1 GCA_023356535.1 Trichodesmium sp. MAG_R03
AATATCTAGATGAGCAAACTGATGATTTTGAGGTTTACTACGCTGGAGCAACTGTTAATTATAAAGATGTTTTTGCTCGCGGGGAAGCTTTTGATGCTCTCCCAATTATTCCTATTATTGAAGGAAATTTAGGGGAAAGTAGAGACAAAGAAATAGGAAAAGTTCAGTTTACATTAGGTTTCAAACTCAAGTTGAATGGCAAAGTACAAACAGATAGAGGTCAAACTTCTTTTGAGTATAATTTAGATATTATTAATCCAGATAGTTCAGAACACAAAGAAAAACTAGCTGACCCGGATATTCAAAATCGAGAAAGTTTTGCTAGGAAAGTATTGATTAGAGTGTTTTTATACTATTTTATATTTGCCTATAACCCTACCTCAGGAGATGAACTTAATTATGACCCTAGATCTAGCTTTGAAGAGAAGGTTTTAATGATCTTAAAAAGTAATCAGCCTGATGATGAAAAAAGGAAAATTTTCCGAGGCATAGTCAATGGTTTTAATAAATATAGTACTCAAGAAAAAGTTAATGCTCTACGTAAATTTTTAATTCAAAAATTTATAAACAAAAAGGGAAGGTTGCCAATATGTAATGAAAGTCGCGTAATCAGTATTAGTAGGGAAATTCTAAATAAAGATTCAGATAGTATTTCTACAGGAGATTTTTTTCAGGAAGATTTGAGGCAAGGAAAGAAAATTCTTAAATATATTTCTATTGATAATACTAGTGTAAATTCTTATAGCTTATCTCAACTACCAGTGAATTTCAAGATAGAAGATATTAGATATTTTGAGGGAGATAATACCCCACGAAAATTTAAATTTAAATATGATATTACAGGAATAAAGGCATTGCCTGTATTTTGGATACCTAATACTAATCCTTGTTTAGATAAGTATAAAACGTATTTTGAGCAAAAATACAAACACGTATTAATTTCTTATAATAATCAACGCTTAAACCAAGGTAAACAAAATCAAGAAAATTTAAATTCTACACAAATATTTGTTTATCGTTTCACCTGGATATTATTGTCTTATCTTTGTTTATATATTATTCTCGAAGAGTGTGGAGAAGAGACGAAAAAAATATTATTTATCCCTATGCTTAGACTACATCAGGGCACATCAGAAAATCTATTTCATTCTGAAAAATTTTTAGCTAATACTTCAAAATTATTATGTCATATATTCAAGCAAAAATATCGATGTAATTCTCAAGGCTTCCATGTAAAAATGAAGAGTCAACCTAACAATTATAAGATTAAAAATGGTTTAAATTCTCTGTATTCTGTGTTGCCTAAAAAGTTTAAGTTAGCAGATAATTCTGGATTTTTTAAGCTGGAAAAATTAGCAATTATTATTATATCAAGTAGAGAAAGTGATGCCAAAAGAGATAATACAAACTCTCAGGATAGAATAGTAACTTTAATAGGAGAGGTTGTAACTGTTGAAAGATTGAAAGATGGCAGTGTAAAAATCAAACCACTAAAAACTTTTGATAATAATTACTCCCTCAGAACTATGTACAGAAAACCACCAATTTTAATTGAAACAGTAAAAGACCTTTATTCTCAGGGATTCCAAAATTTTTTGTATGTTTCTCAAGCAACTTATACTAGTACTTTACATATTACTCAATTTGAAGAAGATGAAAAACTATATTTTATGTCTCCTACTATTATTAAGGCCATGAAGCAAGGTCAGAAAAACATTAAAATATATCCAGTATTTTATGATAAATATTATGTACGTTCTTTGAAAACTATTAAGACTAGTTCTTTATATATCCAAGACACTAGAGAGTTAATGAATATTGCTGAAGATAGTAGCCAAGAAGCAGTTGTATTTTTCAATTTGTTTAATGGTCTTTCAGTAGGAAAAAGTGAGGTTCGATTTTATAATGGGGTGATTTCCTATTCGACTTTGTTAGGAAAATTTTATCCTGGAGTGATGGATGATGCTGATATTCGAGAAGCTTTAATTTTAGATTCTCAGCTTAAAAATAATATTTTACAATATCTGACATTTTTCCATTTTTCACGGTTTGAAAGAGAAAATAAAGTTAGTTTAAAGTTAGACCCATACCAAAATATTATTGGTGATGAAGCAGTGGGTGCTTTATCTATATTTCCTCACGTTACAGAAAATATTAATTTTAATGGATTAGCATTTTTGATAGAAGTTAGTAAAATCATCGATATAGATTTTTAAAAGAAAACAATGATGAATATTGCCACTCAATTAGGATTTTTATTTGAAGTAGGATTTAATATTGGTATTCTTGCCGATATTCAACATCAAAAGTATCTAAATAATTTTGGTGATCTGTATCTTCGAGATTTGCAGCAATTAAAATTGCCGAAGATGGTTAAACGAATGAGTCAAAATTCTAGCATAATTGACCCTGAAAGTCTTAAAAACCTAGAAATATGGAGTCGATATTTTATCTTGAAAGGATTTCTAGGAGGATTAAATTTTTTCCGCGAGTATATCAAGTCAACTCAATGGAATTTTCAATACAGAAAACTAGAAATTTTGTATTACCAATGCTGCTTTTCTGGAAATAATAGTTTCGGTACTAATAATAAAGATAAATTCTTAGCAACTCAGGAATTATTATCTCAATTATTATCTGCTGATGACTTGAATTCTAACTTAAATAGATACATTAATCAATATTTGGAAAAGAAAGGAGAATTTTTACAGGCAGATACATTAATGTTGTTGCGTTATGACAAACAGTTGAGAATTATCTGTGCAGATATGTCTATATTTTCAGTGAAGTCAGATGAGGATTTGGTATCACTAAATGATCATAATTTAAACTATTTACGCCAAATTTTAATGACCGATATTAAACATATTCGTTCTAAAAGTGTTTTTTCTAAGCTGCGGATAGATACAGGTGATAGTCAAGATTTTAATTTTGCATTTTCCTCAGATTTGAAAAGATTTTTTACTGCTTTTAAGCGGAAGGATAAGGAAACTACTAAGTTAATTCAAGCAGGTGCTTATGCTGAAAGTTTTTACAATTTTCTGCGGCAGGAAACACAGATAATTACAAATGAAACTTCTGTTTTGTTTAATATAGTCGGATATAGCGATCGCAATATTAGTACTATCTGTTTACGACCAGAAAATCTCAATATTTTAACTACTTGTTCGGAAATATATAAAAAAGAATACAAAGATAAAGAAATTAACACTGCTCGTCGCCAAGTCTTAGATTTAATTCAAAAGAAAGCTATTCATAGTTTTATTAATGGCAGATATTTTATCCAAAAATTATCTACAAATACTGTTAATTCTGGGAAAGATATTATTACAGGTCCAATTACTCATCAAGAAAAGTTAGAGAATTTTGTTAATTCTATAGATATTATTTCTAATGAATTAGCAGCAAAATTGAGTTTGAATTCAGGGTTAAAATTAAGAGATGCTCATGCTAAATTAATCCAAAAAGCTCTGATAAGTAATAATGATTTTGTGTTCCTAACAGGTAATCCAGGCATAGGCAAAACAACAGCTATTACTAATTTTCTCAAGTCTCATTTAGAGGAAGGTTTTCTCTTATTTTATATTAGCCCTCGGACTCAGGTTAATCATGACCTAGTTCATAAATTTACAACGGAAAATTCTCAAAATCAGAAGTTGTTCAACGACAAATTATTTTGTATCAACACTAATTCAATTCTGATTCAAGAAAATGACAACAATGCCACAGTTAAATATTATTCTAATCAACATCAAAATGATTTTACTTCTAAAAATGTCAAGTTTATTGATCACAATTCAGAAATTAAAACTGGAAAGCAACATCAAGAAAATTTTTATAGACGTACTGTAGATACAATTGAATATAAAAAACAACAAACTACTGGAGTTCTTCATAGTATTTGTCAAGGAATACACGCTATCATTGATGATAAAATATCTAATAATATTGTTGCTACAGTTTCAACTCAATCTTTAAAAATTACTCCCAATGGTTCAAACACTCTTCAACATCTTGAGAAAATATTCCTAAGTGCTTATAGCAAAAAAAGAGGTGTAAACCCCGAGAAAATGTGTAAAATATCTCAGAGGATAAAGCACTTATTTATAATGATTGATGAAATTACAGGTGATGATAGTGGAGTCAATTTTTTACAAGGAATTAATAGGTTTTTAAGTCAGCATCAATTAACTAAGAAAGAATATGGTTTTAATACTAAAGTTATTGTTGCTGATGCTTCTATTGTGGAACAAGAAGTTATTCAACAGCACTTATCACAAACTTCCTCAGAGCCAGATAAAATTTATTTTAGAACAGCGAAAAGTAAAGCAGAACCACTCTCAGTACAACATTTTAAGTTTAAAAAGAGACCAGCTATAAATATTAATACCAATTCCTACCCAGCTAGTAGTTTAAAAATTACCTATAAAGTCTTTATTCAGTCTATTAAATTTAATAAAAATGATTGGAAAAATACACAAGCTAATCAGTTGACTAAAGCAGTTGATTCAGAAATTTTATCTGATGTCAAATCCTTCTTAGATAATTATAGTTCTGGTCAGTTATTAGTCTATATTCAAAACAAAAGACGCTTAAAAGATTTGATAAAAAATATTAAACAATCACAGAAAAAGTTTGATGAATATAGAGAATATCTGGAAATACATGCTAGCTTATATGATGAAAATAGAAAAAAAATAGATGAGTATAAGGAAGATGTAAAAATCGTGTTTATGACATCTTCAGCAAGTCGAGGTTTATCTTTTCCTAAAGCCAAAAATATCTTAGTTGAAATACCTCGCTTCCAGATAGAAAAAAATCTAATGGAAGTCATTCAAGTGATTTATAGAGCTAGAGGTCAGTATCAAGAAAATGGGGAAATCAAAACTTTAGAGAATCAAGAAAAACAGATAATATTTTATTTAAGTGATTCTGCAACTTATTATCCTAAAGATAAGGAGAGCTCCCTAGAAGATTATTCTGAAGAAAGAAAACTTTCTTTAGAAGAAAGCATGATAAACTTATTAAATATTTTATTAATTCTCAAACTTTCAATAATGACTAGGATAGAAGGTGCTGGTAATTTAGGAAAGAAAAAATTTTTGATGATTCCTATTGGTGGAAAATCTATTTCAACAGCAGGAAATAGCTTTTCAGAAAAGATGACTAACCTAATTAGAGAATTAAAAAATGAACATCGCCGACATCCAGAAAAACAAATTCTTCAGTATGTATATTCCAGTTTGACACAAATTCTTAAGGAAGCAACATTCTCTTTGCCTAACTCGAATTCTAAAAATATTACTTATCTTTCTCTAATACGTTCTTTTCAGATTCAACTGCCAAAATTATTTAGCCGACTCGATAAATTCTTAGATTTTGGTAATATCGAAACCTGTCATCTGACTGGTAATTTATTAGTCATACCAATTCCCAAGGAAAAATTAAAAGAGATTTATCAAATAGGATTAGAAGATCCAATTAGAAAGTTTGCTAATAATGAATTAGTCAAGAAAATGTTAGCAATTAGCAAAAGCAAAGATTGTCCACCTAATATTAAATCTGCAATTGAAAATCCTTTGGGGCTTATCAACTTGCTTAAAGGTGACAAAGGTAATATTGATACAACCCAATGGTTTAAGCAAAATAGTCAGAATTCAGACCAGTATTATGCCATACCTTTGTTTGTATTTATCAGTGGAGAATTAATGAGTAAATATTTTAAAGAGGAACTTGAAGAAGAAGAAGAAGAAGAAATACAATTTAGAAATCTCTTATCTAGATATGTTCACTCCCTTTATCCTGCATATAATACTTTACCCATCGGTCGGCAATATAAAGAGTTTCCCTTTATTTTTTTTCGCAGCTATAGTTTAGAGGAAATGCGAGAAAAAATTTATAGCGATCGCTACGTTTTAACTTCTAATGAGCTAAATATTCTCAACTTAATTCTTTGCCAAGACGAGATAATTTGATACCAATTACCAAAAGTAATGCTATATTTAGGCCAGACTTCAATAATGCAGTAATTGATACAGTACAAACAAGCTTTTTGATAATTATTAACCAATTAGTTTCAATTATTCTTATTTTTGCTTTTGTTTACAGACGTTGTATTCAACGTCCCTACTTGCTCCCGTACTTCCCTACTCCTCAGCTCAAAAAAATCTAGAAAAGTTTTTAAGAAATGGTATGATTTATTCAGGACTTACTCAAAAGCTTTAATTGTAGTATAAATCTCTAAAAAATTACCACAAACCCATATATAGTGTTATTGTGTAAGTACAGTAGAAGCTTCCAGAATTTGGATAGGTTTGCCCTATTCCCTGCCCTCAATAACAGAGTTTTTTAGCAAGCACTAAATATGACTGCTATAGATATAGAAAAAAAATTAATCAAGGATAAATTATGCGTGCAGTGTTAATGGCTGGAGGTTCAGGAACGCGACTTAGGCCACTGACCTGCAATCTTCCTAAGCCAATGGTTCCAATTTTAAATCGTCCAATAGCTGAACATATTATTAATCTCTTAAAAAGACATAAAATTAGAGAGATTATTGCTACCTTACATTATATGCCTGATGTCATGCGTGAATATTTTCAAGATGGCAGTAAATTTGGAGTTCAGATGACATATTCTGTAGAAGAAGAAAAACCTCTAGGAACTGCTGGCTGTATAAAAAATATTGAACAACTTTTAGATGAAACATTCTTAGTAATTAGTGGTGATACAATTACAGATTTTGATTTAAGTGCAGCTATAGAGTTTCATCAAAAAAATAAGTCAAAAGCTACCTTGATTTTGACACGAGTTAATAACCCCATTGAGTTTGGAGTAGTAATTACAGATGAAGAACAGAGGATAAAAAGGTTTCTAGAAAAACCTACTACAAGTGAAGTATTTTCTGATACTGTTAATACAGGAACTTATATTTTAGAACCAGAAATTTTAGATTATTTACCAGCTCATCAAGAATGTGATTTCTCTAAAGAACTATTTCCTTTATTATTAGATAAAAATGAGCCAATCTATGGCTATGTTGCTAATGGTTATTGGTGTGATGTTGGGCATTTAGATGCTTATCGGAAAGCTCAATATGATGCCCTTCAAAACACAGTAAAACTGGAGTTACCTTATAAACAGCGATCGTCAAATCTCTGGATAGGAGAAAATACTTATATTGACCCAACAGCTAAAATTGAGAGACCAGCTTTAATTGGAGATAATTGTAGAATTGGCCCGAGAGTTCATATTGAACTAGGTAGTGTTATAGGGGATAATGTAACAATTGATGCAGACGCTGACATCAAGCGTCCTATTGTTTGGAATGGCGCACTGGTAGGAGAGGATACAAATTTACAAGCTTGTGTAATTTGTCGAGGTAGCAGAATACATCGTCGTGCCCAAGTTTTGGAAGGTGCTGTAATTGGTTCTTTATCTACTGTGGGAGAAGAAGCTCAGATTAGTCCTCATGTCAGAGTATGGCCTAGCAAAAAAGTTGAATCAGGAGCTACTCTGAATATTAACTTGATTTGGGGTACAACTGCCCAGAGAAACTTATTTGGACAGCGTGGAGTCCAGGGATTAGCAAACATAGATGTTACTCCAGAATGTGCGGTTAAGTTAGGGGCTGCTTATGGTTCTACCTTAAAATTAGGCTCTACAGTATCAGTTTCTCGCGACCAACGTAATATATCTCTAATGGTTTCTCGGTCTTTAATTGCTGGTTTAATGTCGGCGGGAATTAATGTAATAAATTTACAATCTACTGCTATTCCTATTGCTAGAACAATTTTACCTACTATGAATTTAGCGGGTGGCGTTCATGTGCGTCTTTCTCCAGATCGTTCCGATCAAATATTAATTGAAATCTTTGATTATCAAGGTATTAATCTTTCTAAAGCGAAAGAAAAAAAGATAGAAGGAGCATATTTTAAAGAAGATTTACGCCGAGTGCAAATATTGGAAGTTGGCAATATGACTTATCGCTATGAAGTATTAGATCCTTATAGTAAAGGATTTGAAAATCTTCTTAACTCTGAGGCAATACGTTATAGCAAATCTAAGGTAGTAATTGATTATTGTTATGGTGTTTCGGGAGCAGTATTACCACAATTATTAACTAAATTTGGTTGTGATGCAGTAGTTCTAAATGCTAGTTTAAAGGAAACTTCTTTAGGGATAGAAAAAAGAGAAAGTTTGCTAAATCAATTAGGTCGGGTCGTAGAAGCTTTGCAAGCTAATGTTGGAGTTCAGGTGACAGCAAATGGAGAACAATTAATATTAGTGGATGAAGCTGGTTATGCTATTCGTGGTGAAATGTTAACTGCACTAATGGTAAATCTTATGTTAACAGCTCATCCACGGGGTACAGTGGTAGTACCAATTAATGCTTCTGCAGCAGTAGAACAAATTGCTAATCGTCATGATAGTCATGTGATTCGGACAAAAGCCAATCCTACAGCATTAATGGAAGCTTGCCAAATTAATCATAATGTGGTATTGGGAGGAAGTGGTGACATGGGATTTATTTTCCCAAGATTACATCCTGGTTTTGATGCTATGTTTTGCATCGCTAAAGTCATAGAAATGCTAACTATTCAAGAGCGATCGCTAGGACAAATAACTGCAGACATTCCTCCTGTTACTCATCGCTGTTATACAGTGCGTTGTCCTTCGAAAGTAAAGGGAGCATTAATGCGATATTTAGTAGAAACTAATCCCCCAGAAAAGTTAGAATTAACTGATGGGGTAAAGATTATTAATTATCAAGATAACTATTGGGTGTTAATTTTACCTGATCCTGAAGAACCATTAGTACATATTTATGCAGATAGTAATGATCGGGATTGGGTAGATAAAACTTTAAGAGATTATCGCAATATGATACATAATTTTGTCAACCTATTTATGACTAGAAATCAGTTAGATAATTTGTAAGTATTCAGCTATCAGCTATTAATTTAGGTTTGCTGAAAAAGTTTGTTCGTGAGGACAATCAATGGGCAATGAATAATAGTTGTAGTCTCTTACATTATTTCTACATTTTTCCGACTTAGGTCAAGGAAAATACCAAGTAAGCAAATATTAGTTTTGTATTGAGGATTAATTACAAATTATTTAATTTGAGATATCCTCTATCTAGAAAATAAGTCGAGATGAATAGTCATAAAATTAAACTTTGATCTTCCTTATTCTTTTCTTTCAAGCCAATTAGTCTGAGTCAAAAATTAAAATGAATAGTTGTATATTAATGGTACAAATTACCAAAGATCCAGAACTGCGCTACACAGCAGAGTCTCAATTACCAATAGCAGAAATGATAGTAGAATTTCCTAATCTAGGAGCTGACAATAAACCTGCTTTACTAAAAGTAGTAGCGTGGGGAAATTTAGCTCAACAAGTCAACGAAAAATATCACGAAAGTGATTATGTAATTGTTGAAGGTCGCTTAAATATAGATACTATTGAGCGGCCAGAAGGATTTAAAGAAAAACGAGCCGAATTAACAGCCTCCAAAATTTACCCTATTAGCTCTGAAGCTATGACTCAAGATGAAAATCAGAGTTCAACAAATAAATCTAGTAACATAAGAGTAACTCAACAGCAATCACAAGAAAAAAACTACAGTAATGTTGTAGACTTAAAATCCCATCTTAGCTCTACCGTTAATCAAGAATCAAAAACTAATCTACGAGAAGGTAAATTACCACCTGAAGATTTAGATTTTATTCCTTTTTAAAAAAAAGCAGCAGCAGTTTGTACTTTTAATTAACTTAACTTCAAATACTTTGGCAAAAGCATTAGCTACTAGAGGAAGCACTTCATCTGTGGTAATCCTAGGAAGAAACTGGGCCAAACTACCTACAGATTTATCAGAAATACCACAAGGTACAATTCTGTGAAAACCTTCTAAATTAGGAGAGACATTCAGAGCAAAGCCATGCATAGTTATCCAACGGCTGACCTTAATTCCTATTGCTCCTACTTTTCGACCCTTCAACCAAACACCTGTTAAACCTTTATATCGTTCACCTTTAAGACCATAAATATCTAAGACTTTTAGCAATACTTCTTCTAGTTGTCTTAGATACCAATGTAAGTCTTGCCGATAATATTTTAAGTTGAGGATTGGATAACCTACCAATTGACCAGGGCAATGGTATGTCACTTCTCCTCCTCGCTCTACTCGGTGTAGTTCGAATTCATTTTGACTAGGATCGAATTTAAGAAAATCTAATTTTGCTCCTTGCCCCAAAGTATAAACTGGTGGATGTTCTAATAATATTAGGACATCAGCCAATTCTGGACAATTACGACGTTGTTGGACAAGCAATTTCTGCAAATCCCAGGCCACAGAATACTTTGTTAATCCTGGACAAATTAACTGGCAAGTTTGAGAAGTCATCTTAAGGTCGACAGTAGGCAGAGATTTTACTTGAGATATCGCGCTTTCCGTTGTTATCAAGCACACCAAAGCGGTCAAGATGCTCGCACTACATGATTTTCACCATTTACTCTGTACCTCATTGGCCCGCAATCTGCTGTATAACTCTTCATTATCAGTATTCTTAACTGCATACTGCTAATTCTACAAAGAATTAAGAGTTATTTTAGTAAAGTTATCACAAAAAAAGTCAAGAATTGTCAAGGGATGCAAAGGATTTTAAAGATTAAGATTTTGGGGATCATATAAAGTGTTATCCTAGTATTATATAATAATGTTAATGGTAAGCCCAAACACTAGCGGAGGGAGCTTATGAAGCTTGTTATCCAGGGTAAAAATATAGAAATAACAGATTCTATTCACGAGTATGTCAATGAAAAAATTGAAAAAGCAGTTAGTCATTTTCAACAACTAACCACAGAAGTAGATGTACATCTGTCAGTAGCTCGAAATCCACGTATAAATCCTAAGCAAACAGCAGAAGTAACGATCTACGCTAACGGTACAGTCATTCGTGCTCAGGAAAGTAGTGAGAATTTGTATGCTAGCATTGACTTAGTAGCAGATAAAATTGCACGCCAATTGAGAAAGTACAAAGAAAAACGTCACTCCAAGGTAAATAAAGCTAAAACTATCGAACTGATTGAATCACAGACAGTTGTGGAGAGTTTAATTGGCGATCGCCAACCAGAACTACCAAGTGAAGTAGTACGGACTAAATATTTTGCTATGACTCCTATGACTGTGGAAGAAGCACTGGAGCAGCTACAACTTATTGACCATGATTTTTATATGTTTTCCAATTCGGTGACTAGTGAAATTAATGTTATTTACAAACGCTATCATCATGGTGGTTATGGTTTAATTCAACCACGACCTAATGGCAATGGTCATGATAATGGTAATAATGGAAAAGTAGCCAATAGTATTGGTCAGACAACAGATATTCAATCTAATTAGGTATAGAATTCTTTTGATATTATTTCCGGTTGAATAGTTATAATTAAAGCTTGTAGTAAGACCTGAGCAATAAGATAAATATTTGACTTTCTCAAGTCTTACTACAAACAAAAACTTTTTTATCACTTATGATCCGGACATTATAAGACAAGGGACTTGGAGATACAATCAGTTCCAGGCCGTAATCTTTTATTGGGGGTCGGGAATATATCACACAGGTATAGCTTTTAACATTTTTAACGATTCTGTAACGTGAGCTTCAAAGTCAAACATAGAGTCAAAGATATGACAAATAATTCCTTTTTTATCTATGATGTAAGTAGCTCTACCTGGAAGTATCCAGAGTGTAGGAGGTACATCATATAATTTTCTAACTTTGTTGGTAGCATCACATAAGAGAGTAAAGGGTAAATTATATTTAGTCGCAAATTGTTTGTGGGATTGTTGGGAGTCTTCACTAATGCCAATTACTTCAGTACCAGCATTTGTAAATATTGGATATTTGTCTCGAAATCCACAAGCTTGTATCTTACATCCAGGTGTATCGTCTTTGGGATAAAAGTAAAGAACAACATTTTTCTTACCCCGGAAGTCAGAGAGAGAAACTTGAGTTCCTTCTTGGGATGGTAAAGTAAATTCGGGTGCTTTATCTCCTACTTTAATTTTCATAGTTAATTTTCTAAGTCAAAGTATTCTTGGGTATTCTGTTAACTTCTGTTATGTTAGCTTGACAAGATTTATTTCTGCTTTATAATTTTGGTAGGGGTTGCCGTAAAATAGATAGGGTTTGCTGAAAAAAGATGCTTGGTTTGGGTAGAAGTCAGGATCAATGGAAATTATAGAGGAGGTAGGAAAAAGAATTATCTCTTGATTTTTCCACTCTTGTTTGCCTAAAGTTTCCAGTTACCAACTGAATTTAGAGTACCCTCCAAAAATTGACTGCGACATAAGCGGCGTTGAATCTTACCGCTGGTAGTTTTCGCAATACTACCAGTCTTCAACAAATTAATAGCATAAACTTCCACTATATGTTCCTCAGCAACTGCTTGGCGAATAGCTCCCACTACTTCCTCAAGATTCAAATTTCGTAAAAAATTACGCTCCACCTCCTGAACAATTATTAACCGCTCATCATCTTCTGCCTCTATAGAAAAAGCTGCCCCACAACCAGACCTCAAAGCTGGATGACATCTTTCTACAGTCAACTCAATATCTTGAGGATAACTATACCTACCCCACAAAATCATTACATCTTTAATCCGACCAGTAATAAATAATTCCCCATCCTGTAAAAATCCTAAATCTCCCGTCCGTAAAAAAGGTCCTTGATCTGCTAAAAAAGCATTAAAAGTTTGTTCGGTTTCCTCTGGTTGCCGCCAATAACCCTTACCTACACCAGCACCAGATACCCAAATTTCTCCTACTTCTCCTTCTGAATGTCTAGTTAAAGATTCTGGATCTACAATTACAATTTCATCACCCAACCAACCCCAACCACAACTAACTACTGCCCTACTTTTCTCGCCACCAAATACAACTCGGTTTTCTGCTAAAGCTTCAGCATCTAGATATTTAATAACTGGAGCTTTTATTTTTGTTCCCCCACTAATAAATAGAGTAGTTTCTGCCATTCCATAACAAGGATAAAAAGCTTCCCGCCGAAACCCACAAGGTGCAAAAGTCTCCGCAAATCTTTCTAAAGTTGCAGCTCGTACAGGTTCAGCTCCAGAAAATGCGATACTCCAACTACTTAAGTCTAAATTTTTCAGTTGCTTTGGGGTTACTTGACGAGAAACTAAGTCATAAGCAAAGTTCGGTCCGCCACTAGTTGTTGCTTTATATTTAGAAATAGCTTTTAACCAATGTATGGGTTTTTGAATTAAAGCTATGGGTGACATGAGGGTAACTGGAAAACCTCCATACAGAGGTTGTATTACTCCCCCTATTAATCCCATGTCGTGGAACATGGGTAGCCAAATTACACCCTGGCTTTCTGAAGAATGTTCAAAGGACTGATAAATAATTTCTGAATTATGTAGGATGTTGCTGTGAGTTACCATTACTCCTTTGGGTTTACCTGTGGAACCGGAGGTGTATTGAAAAAAGGCGAGGGTTTCTGGGTCTATTTTTGCTTCTCTCCATTGGGGTGCTTCAGAAGATGAGATTTTATCTGTGGCTATCCAGGGTAACTGGTTAAGCTTGGGAGCTAAGTCTGGATTTTTCGCTAATTTTGCTTGAATTTGCTGCAAAAAAGATTCTGTAGTGAGGATGGCTTTTGGTTCGGAGGATTCGACTCTTTCTTGGAGTTTGGCTATAGCATTGCTGTTGAGGGGAGGGTTACTAGTTACGGCGATCGCTGCTGCACAGATACAACCAAAGAAGCTGGCGACAAATTCTAGCCCGGCGTTATAGGGGTAAACGACTAATACTCGGTCTCCTGGGTTGATGAATGATTGGAGATGGGCAGCGATTCCTCGTACTTGGTCATTTAATTGTTGATAAGTTAAGCTACCAGACTCGGTTTCTCCATCTGGCAAGAATTTATAGGCAATTTGGTCGGGAAGATATTGGGAGCGATGGTTGAGAATATCTAGTATTGTTAAGTATTTAGCCATTTAAGAAATTTTTTAGCAGGTTAGTCATAAGAGCATAGTATTAGAAAATTCACCTATGTTATTGTAAATATTTTAGACAATAGAAAACAAGCAATTCTTTTAGAGTCTAAAAGAGTTATCAAGATCTTGAACCTTCACTAAAAGATAAGCGATCGCCTCTGGGATGAATATGGCCCACTGCAAAGAGTGCCAAACTAGTTAATAGAAATAGATTTCCCAGATCAAAGCACATTGGACTTACAGAAGAAAATTCTACACTGTTTGAGCAACAGGAGTCTGTTTGCTAGGATTGCTATAATTCCTTAGCTTAAGATTTAGATTTCTTGCCTTCTTCCTTCGTTTATGAAAATTGCCATTATTACCTCTGGATTTTTACCCATATTAGATGGAGTAACCGTTAGCGGTTATTATCGAGTCCAAAAACTTAGTCAATTCGGGCATCAAGTTTTATTATTTTGCCCAGACTATAGTTCACTTGCTCATTTATATCCCACTTGGAAAGATTACACAGGTAATATTTTTCCTGGAGTTGAAGTCATTAACTTACCTAGTACGCGATTTCTAGATTTTGATAGAAACGTAGGATTTAATACTTACCAAATAGTTCGTAGAGAATTAGAAAAATTTCAACCAGATATCGTTCATGTAGACGAACCAGAAAGATTATTTTTTGGTTTTTTTCGTTTAGCCGGCATCGAATTTTCTCAACAAAATAATATCCCCTGTGTTTGTACTTTTAGAACTAACTTTTTAGAATATTTTGAAGATTTTTTACCTTTGCCAAAAGGGATTAATATGCTCCTGCAATTAATTTTTAAGAAAAGTTTTGTCTCAATTTACAATCAATATGATATAACTTTAGTTTCTAGTAGTATTACCTATCAAAAAATTATTGGCATGGGCATCAAAAATGCTATGTATATCAACTTTCTTGGAATTGATATAGAAAAATTTCAGTCTGCCATAATAACAGCTAATTTTTGGGAATCAAATTATCAAATTCCTAATTTAGATAACAAAGTAAAAATAGTATTTTTAGGTAGACTAACTGAAGATAAGGGTTGGAAATTTACCTTAAATGCTTTTGTTAAATTTCAGCAATTAGTAAATATAGAAAATGTTGCCATAATAATTGTTGGAGATGGTCCCATGCGCGATGAAATATCAAAGAGATTAGCTAGAGTAATAAATAACGTTTATCTATTAGGTAGAATACCTCCCGATCATATACCTAATATTTTGAAAAATAGTGATTTTCATGTCACAGCTTCAGAAAAAGAAACTAGAGGTTTAACTATATTAGAAGCCTTTGCTGCAGGTATTCCAGTAGTTGCTCCTCAAGCAGGAGGAGTCACGGAAAATATTCAAGATAATTGGAATGGTTTATTATTTACACCAGGAAATCAGGAAAGTTTTTGTGAGAAATTAAAGCTCTTAATTGAAGATACTAATTTACGAAGAGAAATCGGTATTAATGCCAGAGAAACTATTGCAAAATATAGTTGGGATAATGCAGTAGCTAACTTAGTTCAAATTTGGCAAGAGCAAATTATGCTCAAATCTTAATAGTATCAAGAGTGATAGAATAATGTGACAAATAAACAGGGAAAGTTGTAGAATTTAGAATGGTTTTGTCTCTGAACAAGGCATACAATAATAAGTCATTTAAATGCACAAAAACTGATCAAGATTTACCGAAAAATTTGGTTTAAAGCCTCGTCCTTCTAGGGCAACTTTATTATATACGCAAACCTAATACAGCAGATTTCGGGCCAATGAGGTACAAGGTAAATGCTAAAAATCATGTAGTGCGGGCATTTTGCCCGCGTTGGTGTACCTCAGAACAACAGAAACCGCTGTAAGTTTCAGTCGACTCTGTTTTGATTTATCTAGAAATTCAAGATTATGCAAACATTTGTATTTATATGGTTAGGGCAAGTTTTTTCTCTATTAGGTTCTAGTTTAAGTGAATTTGCTCTAGCAGTCTGGGTATATCAAAAAACAGGTTCGATTACCCATTATGCTCTATTGTCATTATTCATTCATCTACCTAGTATTTTTATTTCACCATTTGCTGGTGCCATGGTAGATCGCTGGAGTCGCCGTCGGGTAATGATTATCAGTGACTCAATTACTGGGGTAACAGCATTAGCAATAATGTTTTTAGTATTCTCCGAACAACTACAAATTTGGCATATATATATAGCAGTGGGTATTAGTTCCATCTGTAACGCTTTTCAATGGCCAGCTTATATAGCTGCAATTTCCCAACTTGTGCCAGTACAACACTTGAGTCGGGCGAATGGCATGGTACAAGGTGCAATAGCAACAGCAAGAATTCTTGGTCCGAGTATAGCTGGATTATTGATCATCAAAATTCACCTTCACGGTATATTATTGGTAGACTTTAGCACCTATCTACTAGCATTTTTCACTCTATTAATGGTGAAATTTCCTAGACGAGTGCAGAAAACTATGAGAAAGAAAGTAAGTATTGAAGAGTTATGGCAGGAAGTTGTTTCAGGGTGGAATTATGTAGCAGCCCGTTCTGGTTTGCGTAAGTTGACAATATTCTTTGGAGTTGTATATCTAAGTGCAGGAGTATTACAGGTTTTGTTCTTGCCCATAGTTTTAAGTTTTGCCTCAGAAAAAGAACTCGGAATAGTAATGTCTATTACTGGCATTGGGATGTTATTAGGCAGTGTAATAGTAAGTTTATGGGGAAATTCTCAACGAAAAATAGAAGTTATTTTAGTATTTGTATTTATCCAAGGATTCTGTCTATGTTTGGGAGGATTAAAACCTACTGTAATTTTGCTTGCATCTGGAGGATTTTGCTATTTATTTTCCAGGGCAGTTATTATTAGCTTGAATCATACTATTTGGCAGCAAAAAGCACCTCAAAATTTACAAGGGCGAGTTTTTGCTTTGCAGAATATGATTGAAAAGTTTTTGTTAGTAATTACCCATTTAAGTGTAGCACCTTTAGTAGAGTTTATCTTGAGACCATTGATGAGTGAAAATGGAATTTTGGCAAGTAGTATAGGCAGAATTATTGGAGTAGGAGATGGTAGAGGAATGGCTTTGTTATTTTTATTGATGGGTTTATTGAATATAGGTGCGGTATTAGTTGCTTATCGCACTCCAGAGTTGCGAAGGCTAGAAAGAGAGTTAAACGATAGCGATCGCTTTGAAGTTAATAAATCTGAAACTGATAATACAAAACAAACTGTATCAATGTATGAAGAGATATGACTGCAGCTATATCCGATCTTACTATCAGACTTTTTAGGGATTCAGTTATATCAATACCAACAGCTTACTTTAACTCCTCAAAAAAGCAGACATTTTTATAGTATCACTAGTGTCTAATTGTATTAATTAATATACTTACTAAGCTAATAAAAAAGCCTGAATACAAGGAAATTCTACCTAAAAATAACATTACTAATTTTTGCAACTAGACACTAGTATCTATCGCTCTTACTATTCGTAACATTCTTTTTTGGAATTGGTATAACTAGGGTCTGCTGAAAAAGTCTTTTTAAGAAGTAGAGGAGTAGTTAGGGTTTGCTGAGTGCGATTCGTTGAGCCAAAGAAGCCATTAGGCAACATGGTTCACATCTCTCGAATGATTAATAGTCATCAGGGATGATAACTCATATATCCTTAGAGGTTAAATTC
>JAKQYF010000108.1 GCA_023356535.1 Trichodesmium sp. MAG_R03
GCGATCGTTGCACAAGTCCATCAAGACCTTTGTCAAACTCTATTAAATCAGGATGCCGAACAACCAAAAGTTCTGGCAGTACATATATGGTCTCGTGCTATTCCCCAGTATAATTTAGGCCATAATTCTAGGCTGGCTCATATTCATCATGGCTTAAAATCTTTGCCTGGTGTATATCTGTGTAGCAATTACATTGGTGGTGTAGCTTTGGGAGATTGTGTTCGTCGTAGTATAGAAGTAGGGACGGAGATTTCTCAGGCTTGGGGAATTGCAAAAAAAACCCACCTTTAACCCTAGGGATACATAGACTTTCCCTGGTTAAAATAGACTAAAATTATTTATTCTAATTAGGATAGATAAACAATCTTGTCTAGATGCTTAGAATATCTAATTTATATCCAATGCCCCTAATAGTTTGAATCTTGGGCCAATTATCATGATCATTTTCTAATTTTTTCCGTATTTGGCCAATATGTACATCCACAACCCTTTCATCTCCAACATATTCATAGTCCCAAACTTCTTGGATTAATTCTGAGCGTTTCCAAGCACGACCAGGTTGACTAGCTAAACAGTATAGTAAATTAAACTCCAACATCGTTAAAGGAATTAACTTACCATTAACTTTAACTTGTCTGCCAACAGAGTCAATACTTAAACCTCCTAAACTCAAAGATTTTGGCATTGGATTAGAAACAAATCTCTGACGTTTTAAAATAGCTCTTACACGAGCACCTAATTCTACTAAGCCAAAAGGTTTTGTAATATAATCATCAGCACCTTCTTGAAAGCCGTGTAATTTACTGGCTTCATCTGCAAGACTTGTCAGCATTAACACAAAGACATTTGTATTACTTTGCATTTCTTTGCAAAGTATAAAACCATTTGTATCAGGTAAGTTGACATCCAATACTACCAAGTCTGGGGAAATTGTATTAAATAATTCTAAGGCTGTTTTGCCATTTTCAGCAGACTTTACTTGATAGTTTTGTTGACTTAAATACCGATGAATTAAAGTTCGAGTTGCTGGGTCGTCATCAACCACTAAAATTTTTACAGGGGTCATGACAAAGATATTAAATGTAAACTAAGAATCATAGATAAGAAGAAAGTTTTTTTCAGGAGCTAAGTTTATTGACAAGATCCCTTTACCCTGTATTTATCCCTCTCTATTTACTAGATAGAAATAATATAAGTATTATACTATTCATTAGTTTTATTACAACATAACTAGAATTTTAGGTAATAAATTACTAGGAATTTTAGAAAGAGCTAAATTTTGCCCTTGTATTCCATACTTACTGTAGAAAGTACGGATAATTCTGAGAATATAATTTACACTAGCTTGTTCTTCTTGTATTTCATGAATATTAGTCTGGAGTCTGTCACTATAACCTAGTAAGTGATGATCCAAAGCTGCTTCTAAATTACTGATTTGACTATTTTCATCTAATGTAGTAAGGGATTCTGTCGCTATTTGATAATAGGCCAGTCCAATATTATTATAAGTTGCCAATAGATCGAAAGTAAGTTGAGAAGGAGAAAACTGTTGAGCGATATTTACCGCTTGGGAATAAGCAGCGATCGCTTGACGAAAATTTTGAGTGCGAATTTGATGTGCCTCAAATTGGTTAGCTAAATGCCAATAGGCAGTACCTAAGTTATTTTTTGTCGCAGCATAAGCAAGGGGAAGAGTTTCTGGAGTACGATATTTTAAGGCGACTAAATAAGCATCAATAGCTTTAAGAATTATAGTCTCCGATGCTTCTGTCTGAAATTGAGCTAAGTTCCAATAAGCTATTCCCAAGTTATTTTGAATCATGGCATAGTTAATTGGTTCGATTTCTGGGGTAAAATAATCAATAGCTTCCTCATAAGCAGAAATTGCCCCTTGTAAATGCTCAATTGCTTGAGTATATTGAGTTAAATTCCAATAAGCGGCCCCTAAATTATTTAAGGTAGAAGCATAATCTTGAGGAGCGGCTATTTTATCTAGATAAAAGATAGCCTCTTGATAAGCTCTCACAGATTTTTCCCAATTCTGTTGTGTTTCCTGATGAGTAGCTAAGTCTGCATAAGCTAAGCCTAAGTTTTTTTGTAATCTAACATAAGTATCTTTCTGGGATAAATTAATTTCCCCCATAGCCATTTGATAAAGAATGATACTTCGCTCCAAATAAACTAGTGAATCAGACTTGCTAGATTTGATTTGACGAGATAACATCCAATAGAGAGTAGCAAGATCATTAAGAATGTCAAGAATAGGAATTTGAGATTGAGAAAATTGGCAGATATTTTCTGTGTTTTCACATTTCCACTCAATAACCATCTCATAAGCACGAATGGCAATAATTAGACTTTGCTCTGAAACTTCCCCGGCTAAAATGCGATCCCGATAAAAATCACCCAATATTTGATAAGCTATAGCTAACTCCGGAGATGGATATTGAAACTTATCTAACTTCTGAATTTCTTTGAGAATTTGAAACTTTTGTTTTTCCAGGGATGTTTTTTCTTCTCCAGACTTTCTAGAAATTTCTGCCCATACTAAATTCGCTAGTTCAACTAATTCTAATTCTGGTTGTGGAACATTCTGCTGGTGTTGGCTATGATTTATTGGCAACTGTGGCAGTTTTTGTGGAGCGGGGGGAAGAAGATCAGCTTGAGAATTTTTTGATTCAACAGTGTAAGATTTTTGTTCGAGTGCCATTAATGGCCTTACTATGTTGATGGAAGGTTGGCTAGTTATTGATGGGAAAAAAGATTTAGGTTTTGTTTTGTCTGGCAATGATGATTTTTTGTGTCTAGAAGTTATTGGCGTGGGGTCTCCCTCAAATTCAAAAATACCTGTGTGCCAATTCCAAAATTCAGGTGCTGACTGTTTGATGGTATTTAGCCAAGGTTTAGTTATCCAAAGTAAAATGCTAGACTCTAGTTCGGATAAATTTGTTTCTATTTTTTTGAGATTGCTAATAAATGACCATTGAACTCCTGAGGGTTGTTTGGTCAAGTTTTCTACTCCAATAATTTGAAATCCTAAGATTTGATATTCTTCTATTTTTTGAAATTGAGGGTTTTCGGCAAACCATTGATTAATCTGAGTTACTGGATTAGGGTTACTTAGGCTTAAATTTAGAGTAACAAATAATATATTTTTTTTGTTATTTGTATTGTTGTTTGATTGTTCTTCGGTATAAGCAATAGTATTTGTTAAGTCGGCTTCTAAATTTTGAACTAAGCTATTTATTAGCTGTTGGTTGTCACATACAGCTATAAAAATTTGGCGACGTAGATTTAAGGATAGAGCTTGTTTTAAGCGTTGATAGATTTGCCAATTCAATCTAGAAATTGTTGGGGCAGGAATGTCTATCACAGTTTTATTCAGGGGATAAGTGAATTTAAATAATGTTGACTTAATTTTATAGTGAAAAATCAGGTATGATCTTAATTATAACTAAGCTATCTATAAAGAGCCAATTAAATTATTTTATACTATTTTCTACTCTAGCTGCCCAGAATCAGACTTTTATAATAAATCAGAAACTTATTTATATTGCCTAGTCATACTCATAACACATTTGATGGTTAATGAACTACATTGATAGTAGGTTTAATAGGAGTTTTATAAGTATTAAATTAACTTTTTTTTGCTAGGTAAATCTACATTTCATAAATCAAATAAGATTGCTTTGTTACAATATCATACACGATCAATATCAGATACAAATACCTCTTGCCTGTTGCATATATCACTGTTAACTCATTTTATTTACAGCAGATTTCAGGCCAATGAGGTACAAAGTAAATGGTGAAAATCATTTACTGCGGACATCTTGCCCGGGTTAGCCTACCCCAGAACAACAGAAAGTGCTGTAACATTTTTTTTAAAATGGTATAATTGATAACTGGAGTTTTAGCTGCCAAATAAAAACTAGACTCCTGAAAATTCAGAAGCCTAGTTCAATTCTTAAATAATACCAATAATACCAATCCCTAAAAACAATCCCTAAAAACAATGCAAGACCTTGCTCAATACTTCAGTTATTAAGTAATAAGTAGTAACTAATAAGTAAGCTTCAGCATCAGCAATGTTTTTAATTATTCTAGGGGTCTGTCAATCTTTAATTGAGGGGCAAATAAATTATCAAAGCATAGAATTTACTGGGTTTTCAAATTTTATCATCCCATCATTTTTTGGTTGACATGTCATTAGGAAAAGAGGGATGACATAGTATCAAATCCGACAAGATATAGTCATTCTGATTTAGATTGAGACAAGATTTTCTTGCTGTGAAAGGGTTTTTAGCTGAAAAAGTACCCCATTCTTATTCGGAATGACTATATCTACAAAGCGTAACGAGACTTTTGAGATTTGGTATCGTTTATAGTGAAAATCTAAGCTGATATGGAAAAAGCAACAAATACTAAACTAAGTACAAATACAGCTCCTAAAGCTCCTAAGATAATATACATCTTTTGTTCTTTCTGATTTGGAGCCTTAGCTTGATAAACTTTTGGCTCTTGAGCAAAATTATTTAAGCGTCCACCTTCTTCTGTTGTATATGGCATAATGTAATACCCTTATTTCGTTATTATTTTTTAATCATTACTTAGCTTAGCAGAAATTTGGAAAATATAGTCATTCTGATTTAGATTGAGACAAGATCTTCTTGCTGTGAAAGGGTTTTTAGCTGAAAAAGTATCCCATTCTTATTCGGAATGACTATAGTTAGAGCTGCCTAAAAAAGTCTTTTTCAGGAATAGGGAACCCATACCTCACATCTCCCAGAATGAGAAATAGGGACGTTGCATGCAACGTCCCTACAGAGGAACGGGGAATTGGTAGAGGAGGTAGTAGGATATATTTGTACCTTGATTTTTCTGCCTAGGGAACGCCCAAAATACTAACTGTGTGAGTTCTCAGGACCGAAAACTAGACACTTTTGTCGATTTTAACAACGCTAAAACCTTTATGTGTCAATACTTTTGGATTTAATCAGCAAGCCCTAGTTAAGAATATAGGAAATTATTACTTCTACTGTAGTTTGACATCCTCCCCGGCCTAAAGTCACTGGGTTTCCTACCGAGCCTTAGCCCCTCGGCCAGTTGACATCTCACAGGCTGCTGCTACTTTGGCATTAGTCTTATACTGGCCGACCTGTCCATTTAAAGTCTCGGTATGCCCACCCGCGACTAACATATTTCTTCTTGTGAACTAAAAAGCACCATAACATAACCTGTAGAAAAAAATCAACTAAAAAGTCCCCCGCTTATGGGCAAGGCTTTCAACCCAATTTTTCGGTAAAGTTATCCTCGTCCGACTATTTAAGCTTTTTACCTCCGGCACACTAGATTTTCAAATCTCTTTCCCTGTTTAATACCGAACAATAGAGGTCGGAACTGGGCTCGGGTCCCGACGTATTGTGACCAAAATAACGTTTACTTGAAAAAAGTAGGCTGGGCTCACCATTTAAACACAAATAAGCGTTTTGATAAGATGTGTGGTTAGTCTTAGTCAGGACTATTAATTCTTCCAGTTACAGGAGAAGAAGCAGTTGCATAATCTTTTTTCGGTATTCTTCCAGCTAGATAAGCTAAACGTCCTGATTCTGTGGCCATTCCCATAGCTTTTGCCATCATGGGTGGATTTTTGGCTAGAGCGATCGCTGAATTAATTAGTAAAGCATCAGCTCCCATCTCCATGGCTTGAGTTGCTTCACTAGGAGTTCCTATCCCTGCGTCTACTACTACAGGAACAGTCGAATTGTTAATAATTATGGAAATATTGGCTGCATTTTGTATTCCCTGGCCTGAACCTATGGGTGAACCCAAGGGCATCACTGTAGCACAACCAGCTTCTTCTAGTCTTTTGGCCAAAAGTGGGTCAGCATTAATATAAGGTAATACAGCAAAACCTTCCTGAATTAACTGTTCTGAGGCTTGTAGAGTTCCGATAGGGTCTGGCAGTAAATATTTAGAGTCAGGAATAACTTCTAGTTTGACAAAATTATTATCTTCTTGGCCTAACAATTTTGCCATTTCTCTACCCAACCTAGCTACTCTAACTGCATCTTCAGCAGTTTTACAACCAGCAGTATTGGGCAACATCCAGATTTTTTGCCAGTCTATAGCCTCTGCTAACCCTTCATGGCCAGGAGCTTGAGTTTGTACCCGTCGTACTGCTACAGTGATAATTTCACATCTACTAGCTTCTATACTTTGCTGCATTGTCTCGATAGTAGAATATTTGCCTGTACCTGTCATTAGACGGGAAGTAAATTTTTTCCCTGCAATAATTAGAGGCTTTTCTAAAGTTTCTGTAGTTGATTTTTCTACTGTCTGCATTTGAGAATAATGAACATAATTTTATGATAGTTGTATCCTGATTTTCTGAGAGCAGTTGTCTTAAGTCTCTTTCAGCATTTGTTAGATTACTCAAACTTATACTTTTTTCATGAATTCGTATTAGTTTTCCAGATTTTAATGGCTTGAAATTTCCATTTTCTTTATTCTTTTACCAATTATTGAACTAAACTTTTCTTGACTGACAATATGATTGCTACCTGACGAATTAATATTTTTTTTTATGAATATATGCTGCAACTATTTTTTATCGAATATATATAATGAATATGATTTTATCACTCTATCAGGACTTAAGCAAAAACCGGTTTATAATACAAAATTTAGTGATGTTAACAACAATAATTAGGGCAATAAACCAGTTCCTTGGTTAATTGGCTTAATTCCTGTATATAATCAAAATTATTTTCTCTGAGGGTACATCGTAACTTCAGAAACTGCTATAAATATTAATTACTGTAGCAAGAAAAAATAAGAAAAAAGTAGGAAGTAAGCCGGGTTCTGTTCTCTCAACTAAAATCAGCCAAGAGGGCAGTTATCTATCTGGGATGCCTGTTACCAGACACCTCTTGCGGTACACCTAACATTATAAATAAATCTATAATGTAACGGAAATGGAAAAAGACCAACCATTATTCCTCCGACCTTGCTCCCTGCTGGGGTTTACCGAGCCAGTGCCTCACGACACTGCTGGTGCGCTCTTGCCGCACCTTTGCACCCTTACCTAATAGACTTAAAAAATATTTAATCTACAAAGGCGGTATTTTTCTGTGGCACTATCCTCACGATCACTCGCACTGGGCGTTATCCAGCAAGCTTAGTCTTTAGGGAGCCCGGACTTTCCTCAGACCCCAAATCCCAAATAAATAAATATTGAAATATTGAGTCCGCAACTGCCTCTCCTACTTTTTCCCTATTTAAGTTATTTTATCAGAAAAATCACTTTTTAGTAATTTTTTGACCAAATCCAAGTATTGTAGTATTTTTCTCCTATTCTTCCTACTCAGTATTAATAATAAATTATGAAAACAAAAAATATACTTTTTTTAAGTAATGGTCACGGAGAAGATACTCATAATTGTCAAATCATTAAGGCTTTTACCAACATCTCCCCGGATACAAATATATCAGCTATGCCTGTTGTTGGTGTTGGTAATAGCTATAAAAATTTAAATATACCAATTATTGGTCCTCAAGTAAATATGCCATCAGGAGGATTTTTATATCTTAATCCTTTGTTATTATTTAAAGATTTGAGAAAAGGGTTGATTAATTTAACTTGGCAGAAGTTACAAACAATTTGGAATTTTGCCAAAAATTGTGATTTAATTATGGCTACTGGGGATATTGTTGTAGCAGCGATCGCCTATTCAACAAAGCTTCCTTATGTTGTATTCCTTTCGGCTGATTCTAGCTATTATGAAGGTCAGATTAATTTAGGTTTAATATTGCCGAAGTTACTAAATAATCCTCGATGTTTAAAAGTTTTTGCTCGGGATGCTTTGACGGCTCAAGATTTAAATCTACAAGGTATTGAAAAAGTAGAATTTGTTGGTATGCCAGTGATGGATAATTTAATTTTAACAGGAAAAAATTTACTGCTTCAACCAGAATTATTTACCATTGCTATTTTGCCTGGTTCTCGGTTGCCGGAAGCTGGTAGAAATTTATCTTTGCTGTTACAACTGGTTAGAAAAATTGTCAAAGTTATGGGAGTAAATGTTTGTCAGTTTCGAGCTGCAACTGTGCCTATTTTAATGTTGGAGCTAGAGGCGATCGCTATTTCTGAAGGTTGGCAATATCAAGGAAGAAAATTGACATTTTTCACTCAGGAAGATGCAATAGAAGTAATTTGCTATGAAGATGCTTTTGCAGATATTTTACAACATTCAAATTTGGTAATTGGTATGGCTGGAACTGCAATAGAACAAGCTGTGGGATTAGGAAAACCTGTAATCACTATTCCTGGTGAAGGCCCTTCATTTACCTATCGTTTTGCTGAAGCTCAAACTAGACTTTTAGGTTCTTCAGTACAGGTTATTGGTAAAAAACTAGCTAATAATTTTACTCTACAAGAAGCAGCTCAAAAAATTAAAGAAGCTCTCGGAGATCAAGAGTATTTAGAAAGTTGCATTAATAATGGTTTAGAAAGAATGGGAAAGCCTGGTGCTAGTAAAAAAATAGCGAATTATCTTGCCAAGTATTTTAGTTAATAGTACTTCAACATTTTCTGGTCAAAAAAATGCGTTAAAGCTAGTCTAGACGAGGAAATTACGTTAATGCCATAAATATGACTAGAACCCTTTCTTATTCAGGGTTTGCACTTTTGACGTCAAAGCTTTTCGCTTCCTCTGGCATTACATAAGTTTTGGTCATTTCCTTTCTTTTATGTTTTCATTTTCTATTCTCAGACTATTTGCCTAAAATTGCCAGGGCTTTGAAAATCTAGTCAACTGCTACTTTAGCTTAGTATCCTTGGTAGTTTCCAGCAATTTTAGGACTAATAACAGGAATTTGGTCATGTAATCCTTTCCCATCACGCAGACCTACCAATATCTATAGCTGACCAACTTAAATGGTCTCTACAAATGAATTGATCCTTTGAAACATAAATTTTGATGAAGAGAATCTAAATTTTTTATTTATAGTAGCTATTAATACACATAATAACGAATATACTTAAACTATAAGTGACCATTCAAGAGAGTTAAACTTATGCAATTTCAAAATTCTGAGAATATATCTACTTCTGACAGAGCTGTCGCTAGCTTTCTAGTAGCTTTCGCAATGTTCATGGTCAGTTATACTGCAATACGAGTTTATTTAACTGAGTTATCACAAGTAAATTTGCAAGTAGAATCAAACGTTGTACCCCATTCGGCTTCCCTGTGGAGCGACTTAGGTAGTAACTAGCTTAAATTTGGGAAGAATTGTGTGAAATATTTGAAGCTTTTAGGGATTCCCTTTTAAGTAATCAAAGCAGCTATAGCCTATTCCACATTAGACCTAATAAAACCTTTTGGAATCAGGATTTCCAATAACCATAATATATAGCAGGGGTTAACGTCTGTTCACCCCTACAAATATTTCATTATTTTATATGGGTGCGTAAGTCCTGGAAGAGAATCTAAATTGTTTATTCATAGTAGCTACTAATATAGAAATAACTGAGATAATAAGATGACTTAATTTTAAGGAGAGCAGCAGATAGGGACTGACACACCCAAATAATAAACTAGATATCTTCAGAAAAGGTTCTCAAAACGTTACCCTGCCGTTCCAAAATCGGCATTTTTAGAGAGGTCTACTGGGTTATTAACTTAATTATTCTATTCTAATTAGGGCTTGCTGATTAATTATAAAAGCATTGATATATAAACGCTTTAGTCTTATTTTGTCAGCAAAAAGTACCAGAAGTTCGGTGGTAAAAGGCTGAAAAAGTTAGGATTTCGGGCACTCCCATGGCAGAAAAATCAAGGGGCAAGTATATCCGACTACCTTATCTATACCTTCCCTGTTCCTCTGTAGGGACATTTCATAACAAAAATGGGTTTTCCTGACGGAATGCTGCGCAAACATGTCGCTAAGGGTTACGTCCCTACCTACTCTTCTGCTCCTTAAAAGACTTTTTCAGCAAACCCTAATTAAATATATGTTGATCAACCCAGTTTCTGTGTAAGCTAGGCAGAATATTTATTACATATTTAAAGTATAAGGTAGTAATCAATGGAGGATGAAATATTAGCTAAAGAACGAAAATTCCACGATATCTGGGCATCAACTATTGATATTGAGGGTATCCGAGTAGTTGATTATTTTGAAAGTTGTACCGCACCAGAAAACAGATTTATCCTCAAACAAATGGGAGATTTGAAAGATAAACATTTGTTAGATTTAGGTTGTGGCGCCGGAGAAAATAGTGTTTACTTTGCCAAAAAAGGAGCGCGGTGTTTAGCTACAGATTATTCTTCAGGAATGGTAGATGTTGCTGTTAATTTGGCGGCAAAAAATAGTGTAAAAGTTGAAGGAAAAGTTATGGATGCTATGGCATTAGAATTTCCTGATAATACCTTTGATTTTGTTTACGCTTCTAACTTACTTCACCACTTACCAAATCCGAGATTAACAATTAGGGAAATGCATCGAGTTCTTAAACCTGGTGGCAAAGCTTGTTTTTGGGACCCATTGAAACATAATCCAGTTATTAATGTTTATCGACGCATTGCAAGCAAAGTGAGAACTGAGGATGAAACACCTCTAGATATTAATATTGTTAATTTTGTCAAATTTCTCTATTCAGAAACAGCCTATGATACTTTTTGGTTAGCAACTCTGTGGATTTTTCTCAAGTTTTATTTAATTGAAAAAGTTGATCCAAATCAAGAACGTTATTGGAAGAAAATTATTATTGAACATCAAAGATTAGAACCAATGTATAGTAGATTAGAAAAGTTAGATGTGGTATTGAAAAAGTTGCCTTTAATGAAAAGATTTGCTTGGAATTTAGCAATAGTAGCAACTAAATAAGGTTTGCTGATTAAATATAAAAGCATGGATAAATAAAGGTATTAGCCTTTTTTTTTTGTTGAAAAAAATACCTAGTTTTTGGTATTTAAAGCTGAAAAAGTTAGTATTTGAGACACTCCCACCCCAGAAAAGTCAAGGGAAAAATATATCCGACTACCTCCTGGGAGATATTAGGGGTGGGTCCCCTACTGCTGAAAAAGACTATTTCAGCAAGCCCTAAATAAATTTCTGACTAATAGCAAAAGTAGAAGTTTAGTTATTAAACTTCTACTCCGTTGAGAGTTAAAGTTAAGTATAATAACACTTACAGCAGATTGAAGGTAAATGATGTACAGGGTAAATGATAAAAATCATGTAGTGCAAGCATCTTGCCCCTATAAATGTACCTCATAACAAAGTAAAGCGCTGTATTATTAGAACACATTCTTTTTTCACACTTGTTATAATACTTAGAAAATAATATCTGAGCAACAATTATTAAGCACATTTTTATAGAGAAATAGTATAAATTACTCTTGTACTCGCACATCAATTACACTAGCATTAAAATTATAGTCTCTACCCTCTAGTTCAATTGTCATCCCAATTTTTACCTTAATATTTCCTAAAATAGGACCATCTTCAGTAACTCTACCTTTACCTTCCAATGTTAGTAAAACATTCCGACTAAATAGTTCTTTATCTCTAGGATCTGGTAAAGCTTTTACTGTTCCATCGGGTTGAGGAACTGCTACTTTTCGAGTCAAAAATTCTACAGATTTGAGGCCAACTTCTCCATAAGGTTGATTCCGAATAATCAATTGAGTTTTTTCTCCTTCCTTTAATAATTTTTCAGGGTAGCGACCTTTTAAACCTAGAGCAATAGCATCTACTTCTACTGATTTAGTCACAACATTGCCCACTTGAGCAACAGAATTTTTGTTAGTACCAGGAAAGACAAATATTCCCACTAATACCATGAAAATTATTAACACAGCGCCAATATCTAAAACACTGATTTTGCTAAATAATCGTCCTTGAGAATCCAGAATTTTCATAACTTCATAACTTAAGTAAACTACTCAACATTAAATCGCCTGATTTATAAAGTGAGCTTTTGATACTCCTCCAGAATATGCCATATACTATCAGGACTTACCCACGGGCACTAAACGAGGGTGAGGGTGAATGCCATTCGCCCCTATATATGGCGTTTTCAAGGTGAAGCATGGGTAAGTCCTATGTAGTTTAGAATTAGTCGGTTTTTTCTTTCCTAGTTTGTACTTTTCCTGACAGCAAGCTAGACTATCATTCCAGACAACACCGACACAACCTTCAGAGCCTTGTGCTAATCGGTATTTTTGCCCAATGTTGGATATATACGGTACTTAAATCTTGCTTTCATAGAATAACTTTTGAACTAAAAAGCATGATAACATAACCTGTAGAAAAAAATAAACTAAAAAGTCGCCCGCTTATGGGCGAGGCTTTAAACCCAATTTTTCGGTAAAAATTAGTTTAAAGGCTGAAAATAAGGAAGTTTTTTATTAGCTACACTCCCTTATCTTCCAGAAAAAATAAAATTTTTGCTTTGCGGAAAAACTATAGATAACTTTTGTAGTTAATAATGAAGATTGGCAGAACATAATTTGTTAGTTAATTGATGATATCTTGATAAGTTCAAAATCTAGTACCTCTAAATAAAAAATGTTGATGTTGAAAAAACTATCTTTGCTTTCTAAATGTTCCTATCGTCGAATATCATATCCATTAATATCTGTAATGGTCGCTGCTGGTTTATGTGCAAGCACACCATTTCCCAGTCAAGCTATTCCATGGAGAGAATTAATTTTCCAGGGTATTCAGATTCTATCAATTTCTAACCTATCCGACCGTCAAGAATTTGAACTAGGTAAACAAATTAATCAACAGTTATTGAAAAGTAAAAAGATTAAACTTTATCGCGATCAAGCAGCCAAAAAATATATTAATAGAATTGGTCAAAGATTAGTTGCAGCAAGTCCCCGCCCAGATATTGCTTATAATTTTCAGGTAATAGAAGATGATAGTATAAATGCTTTTGCTACTATGGGAGGGTTTGTTTACATCAATACTGGTTTAATGAAGGCTGCCGATAATGAAGCAGAATTAGCTAGTGTTATTGCTCACGAAATTGCTCATATTGCTGATCGCCATGCAGTGAAACAATTACGTCAAACATTATTAGCACAGGGTTTAGCTACTGCAGCAGGTGTAGATGATAGTGTTGCAGTTCAAATAGGGGTAGAATTAGCATTACGTCGTCCCAAAAGTCGTCAGGCAGAATTTGAAGCTGATCAAATTGGTATTGAAACATTGGGAAGAGCAGGATATGCTCAATATGGTGCAATTACATTTATGCAAAAATTGCTCAAAAAAGCTTCGCCACCATCTTTTCTTAGTACTCACCCAGCAACATCGGCGCGAATTTCTCAAATGAAAAAAATGATTGACCCTGAATTTGCCTATAATGGTGATGGGTTGGATGAGAGAAATTATCAGGTAATTGTAAATAGATTAGTTCCACAATAGACCGACACAGCTAATACCATTTTACGGGAATCAAAAGTTAACAAAGAAAGGCAGAGGGCAGGAGGCAAGAGAAATTCCCATGGGACGCCGAAGGTACCAACCTTCTGGCAAGCAAAGGGAACAGGGGTTTCATTCCCCCACTGAACTTGAGTTCAGTGGCTACCTACCTTCAGGAGGAGTCAAAATCCCCTCCTGAAGGTCACCTTCTGCCTTCTGACTCCATGCCTTCTGCCTTCTCAAGTCCTTGAGAACCAAGAGTTCTGACTGGAGCTGATCCCTTAAAGCGATGATTACCGATAATGTTTTAGTTTCAGGTTTTCTTGGTTATTTTCGAGTATTGAGAAATCTTCTTGTGTTTTTTGTTTGAATTTTCTCCTGGTTTTATAAGGCTTGACAAGTTGATTTAAGGGCACTTTCCTAGTTTGATTATCCTTAACATTAACCTGATAAACAATATTATTATCAATATCTAATCCTGTTAACCACCCACTTAAAAGATGATATGCACCGGTATCAATATCTAGCCAACCTTTTCCACAAACTAATTCTCCAGGTTCAACATCATCAAAAGTAAAAGTTATAGTATGACCTACAATAATTAATTTATCATAAAAGTAGGGTTTTTCCAGAGAATGAAATTCATGGCGAATCCAACAACATTCATGGTACGTTTGCCTTTCAATAGGTAGTTTGGGATTAATGCCTGCATGAACTAACCAAATGTCTCCTAAGTCTAGATATAGAGGTAACGATCTCATCCACTCTAAATCATCATAAGGCATAGTTTCTGTCTCTTGATAACTTTTTACCGTTTCGACACCACCACTTTGATACCAACTTTGCCATGCTTGATACTGAACTTTTTGATCTGAAAGAGCTTGAATCATCATGTATTCGTGGTTCCCCAAGATACACTGATAATGGCTGTTTCTGACAAATTCTACTACTTGAGAACTTTTTGGACCTCTATCAATTAAGTCTCCCAGAAAATATACCATATCATCTCTACCAGGAGCGATGACTTCTAACAGAGCTATTAAGCCATCATAATATCCATGTATGTCACCAATAATAATACGTTTCTGGTTCATTGTTACTGCTGATAAGTATAACTATTGTACTTGAATTTCCTTCAGGACTTACATAGGCGAACACAGAAGCTGCTTTTTTCCTCAATGTTTATTGTTAAAAACAAGGATTTATCCTAGAAACCCGTTTCTTTGTGTAAGTCCTATCCTTGTCTATTGAGGTAGGCAGAGGTAGGCAAAGGAACAAATCTTAATATTCTCAAAACTTACAAGTATTACCATAACTAGTAGGGGTAAAGGATAGTTTACCCCCTACAGATAGTGTATGATTTAATATTTTGCGTGAGTCTTGACTCTGGTAAAACTGAATCTGGTTTTAATAAAAAAACTATAATTAAGGTAAAAGCCTAAACAAAATTGTTTACCTATCCTAGTTTGACGTGAGGTATATAGTATAAGGTGTTTAGTTTAACAAAATGTGTAATTAATTTTGTGTGCCTGCTTATACCATATTCAATTCAATTTAAATATATTACCATATAATTTGGGAGGGTATTTTTAGACTATAAATATTCTCAATACTTTCAGCGTATATAAAAACTTAGTTACTCAAAGCACGGAAAAACTTTTGAATTTCGGTTAATAATCCTTTACGTTTTGGCGGAGCAGTTATTGTCTCAGAAGATGAAATAGAGTTATCTGTTTTAGCTGTACTAATAGCTTTAGCTAAAATCATATCTATTTCATCTCCCACTGGTTTCTCCAATTGTTCAGTAATTAACTTGTACTGGCCATTTTCCTCTAGCCAAACTTGCCAAGGGGAAGGATAACAACGATATAATACTGCCTCACCAAGAGACTTAATATAATAGCAAGATTCAATAGTTTTGATAAATCTTTCCCGGAGTTGACGTCCGGCATAACCAATTCCCACAATAGAGACATCCTCTAATTTGGGAATTAACATAATGACTGGGCGATCGCCAGCAAGATTAGCCAATTTTTCAGCCTGGGCCACTTCTACCGCAGAAGGAGCAATTAATAAAAAACATTGGTCTTCGGGTTCAACTTTTTTGTCAACAGGAGACCTACTTGTGCCAATATCTTCTATTTTAAAGGTGATATCTTGCCAATCTCTTCTAGCTAAAGCTGCTGCTCCTGAGTCAGGAAAAAAGACTTTGAGCTGAGTATTGGTTTCAAGTAAAGCAGGAATAAATTGTTTTGCTAGAGATTGAGCTTGAAGTTCTATGTCTGGAACAACTATCTGAATTTGGAGCCTAGCATAACCATCCTGGAGTGCTGCTTTAGTCCCTTCCATTGCTTGGGCGATCGCTTCATCTATATTATTGGGTAGTTTAGTCATTTACGTTAATATTGCTAAATTAATATGGATTGAGAAAATATTTGAAAAAGCATCTTCCTTAGTTTTCATAACCATAATAAGTATAAAGTTGAACTAGGAGAAAATATGATAGAAAATCATTCTTTTGGACTATCAACGTTTCACCTGTAAATCATAAAATGCTAAGGAATGAAGATTTTATTATCTACACCAGTGAAATTTCCTCAACTCCATATCATCTGAGTGATCTCAAAAAAATTCTGGACTTTATTTAATTCTTATTCCTAAGTAGGGCTTGCTGAAAAAGTCTTTTTCAGGAGCAGGGAACCCACCCTTAATATCTTCCTGGAGGAGATGTAGGGAGGTGTCGCTACGGGACATGAAACCCATTTTTGTTATGGAACGTCCCTACAGAGGAGAGAGGAATTGATAGAGGAGGTAGTCGGATATATTTGTACCTTGATTTTTATGCCTAGGGAGCGCCCAAAATACTAACAAATTGATCTCTCAGGAGGGAAAACTAGACACTTTTTTGGCTCCGAAAAATGCTAAAACCTTTATTTATCAATGCTTTAACATTTAATCAGCAAGCCCTAAGTAGATAAAGAGAAGGGTCGATCGCCCAAATCATTTATACAGGACTTACACACGGGCACTACACGAGGGTGAGGGCGAATGCCATTCGCCCCTACATATGGTGTTTTCAAGGTAAATTTGCATAAGTCCTGTTATAATCATCAGTATAGTTTAACTGAAAAAATTACGTTCATTTCTTATGGATATTGCCCTTAACCTTGTCCTCAAACATCCTAACTTTAAAAATCCACAGTTAGAGGTGCTCTTGGAAAAGGAATTACATCTCGAATATTCCCCATTCCTGTCATAAACTGCACCACTCTTTCAAATCCCAAACCAAACCCCGCATGAGGCACCGTACCATACCTACGCAAATCTAAATACCACCATAATTCTTCTTTATTTATCTCCTGTTCATCTATCCTTCTTTCCAAAACATCTAAACGTTCTTCTCTTTGAGAACCACCAATAATTTCTCCTACTTTTGGAACTAAAACATCCATTGCCCTCACTGTCTTACCATCATCATTTAACCGCATATAAAAAGCTTTAATTTTTGCCGGGTAATCAGTTACAATCACAGGTTTTTTAAACAACTCTTCACACAAATAACGTTCATGTTCTGATTGTAAATCTAAACCCCACTCTACCGGATACTCAAACTTTTTATCCTCCTTTTCCAACAAAGAAACTGCATCAGTATAAGTAATCCTTTCAAAACTATTATTAATAATCGTATCCGCAATTTCAAAAACAGTTTTATCAATCCGTTTCTTGAAAAATTCCATATCCTCTGGGCAACTTTCTAAAACAGATTTAAAAATATATTTCAAAAATTCTTCTGCTAAATCCATATCCCCTTCCAAATCACAAAAAGCCATCTCTGGTTCAATCATCCAAAACTCAGCTAAATGTCGAGAAGTATTAGAATTTTCTGCTCGAAAAGTCGGACCAAACGTATAAACATTGCTAAAAGCAGTTGCCATAATTTCCGCTTCTAACTGGCCACTAACTGTGAGAAAAGTCGACTTTCCAAAAAAGTCTTTACTAAAATCAATATCTTGTTTTTCTGTTAGGGGAACTTTCTTTAAATCTAAATTAGTAACAGTAAACATTTCTCCCGCACCTTCACAGTCACTAGCAGTAATAATAGGAGTGTGAACCCACAGAAAACCTCGTTCTTGAAAAAATTGATGAATGGC
>JAKQYF010000109.1 GCA_023356535.1 Trichodesmium sp. MAG_R03
TCTAACTGTCAAATGAGTGAGTTTGCTAGCAAAGGCTGATACGCGGACGAACAGAAAGGTAATTAAACTCTCGTTAAGGTTGACCATTCCAAAGACAGCTAAGGAGTGTAGGACCATAAGGTCAGGGGGTCAAATTAAGCTCCTTTCTTCTGTGAGATTAACCACTTTTGGCGATTGATTAATTCTCAAAAAATGTACGACTTGAAAGCATTGAAATATCCATCTTAATGTCGGAGTATTTGTTAGCTTTCCTAACTAGTTTTTCACCCTAACTATTGGTTCTTTTTAAAGTTTTTCTCAGTTCCCTTTGGCCTAGATTATACACTAATAAACACAGTTACATAATAAACAGTATTGTTTCTACTCTTTCTGGTGTTTTGACAAAAAAACTATCGGCAAAGAATTGTGGTTCTTTAAGAAATCTGAAACCACGTTCACAACTCTGTTGATTTTTATAATTCCAGAGTATTTCTGAGCAATGAAAGGAAGTTACTAAGTACCATAAGTAATTCTACTTAATTAAATAGACACTGTCTTGTAATTTGTTATAATACAATATGAAGTGCAAAATGTGGGTTGTACCAATTGCATTATTTGCTAGTTTTGCCCCATTTGTTCGGCCAAATTGGGGAGCAAAACACTATGACCGTTTATGTTTGGGTTTGCGTTTAGGGTTTCAGTTTTGTCTGTGTTGGGGAGCTATAGTAGCGATCGCTCTCGGTATAGGTGGAAGTTTGGTTGCTTCAGTATTTGATAAAGATCCTGAAGTTGTCGAAGTTGCTGCTAAGTATCTACTGATAGTACCTATTAGTTATGGTGCTTTTGGGATGATATCAATTTCTAATACAACTTTTAATGCTTTGGGAAAACCTTTATCTTCTATGCTGATAACTGTTGCAAGGATGTTATGTTTGTATGTACCTTTAGCATATTTGGGAAGTTGGTTGTTTGGGATAAATGGTATTTTTGCTGCTGCTTGTTTTGCGAATTTTGCAGTTGGTATTGGAGCTTATATTTGGCATCAGAAAAATTTTTGTTTAAACAATTTGACAGACGTAAAACAATTAGTTACAGAGCAGTAATTTCAGTTGAAAACTAAGTCAAAAAGAAGAGATACGCTATATATAGCGTATCTGCGGAATTCCCGACCATATTAACTTTGCTCCCTATTGCGAAAGCCCCAAGCAATGTCCAAAAGTTGTGTCCAATGCTTCTGTAACTTTTTAGGAGTACATTTGATAGCAGCAGCGATCGCTTTTTCATCTTCACCTGTTCGCTTAAGTTGTAAAATTTGCTGTTGCTCAGGAGAAAGTGTGACCAAGAAAGCATCCCATTGTTCAGCAGTCATACCTAATTTTTGGTCGATATCAGCACCTAACCACTGATGCACTAGCTGCCAATTTTGAGAACGGGCAAATTTTTCCACATGATACTTAAAACGCTGTTGTAAATAATCACGTTGGCGAGTGGTTAAACCCAACTTCTTATCAATATCAGATGCTTGATAATCTTGTAGTTTTAACCGCAGATAATCAATACATTGGTTTTGACCAGCAGCGCTCAAGTAATTAATTAACTCAGAGACGACGCGATCACGTAATACAGCTTCAGCAGGGTCAACAGTTTCAGAAACCATTTGCTCTCTCACTTGTTGCACTGCAGAAGAACGACTAAAAGCTTCTGCCTCTTCACTTTTGGGAGACTCAACTGCCATTTCAATATCAAGAGCAGTTTCCGGAGGTAGACCTTTTGCAAAACCTTGTGCTCTCAGCACAATTAATCTCTGACGATTTCTACCAGGCAAACCGATTTGACGTTTAGCATACTGTTCGGTAAATGCCATATACTCGGCTAATTCTAACTTAAATTTAGGAGTGTAGCTTTGCTCTAGACCGTGTTCCCTGCGGAAAGCTCGCAGAGACTCAATATAAAACCCTTGTAAAAAATCCTCAATCAAGTTATAGCGACCTTGAAAATTTAACTGCACTGCAAAAGAAGCAATATGACGATAAACCATAGAGGCTAACAGAGAGTGTAATTCTACCCGGCCTTGCTGAGAACCGAGTTTGTAATATTGCAAGCACTTTTGCCAACGATGACGGGCTAAACTAAGTTGCCAAGAATAAACTTCACCAGAATTTTGAATCCGATTACTCTTTAAGCAAACCCGTTCTACTTCTTTAGCTATACGTATAGCAACAGTTTCAGCTTTTGCAGGTTTAGTTTTAGCAGTCTCTTGCAATTCTTTTAAAACTACAGCAGTTAAATCTTCAGTATTCATTCCTAGTACATGATTCCCTGTAGCTTGATGTTCAACTTCGATATTATTAACTTCTGTAGTAGTAGTAGAGTTGTTAGTAACGGAGTTGGGAGAATGAGCAATCTTAACAGTCATTTTATTTTACCTCTGAAAATGCAGCCTAAGTTTACGAATAGTGTAGAGTTTTTGGTGTTGGTTGAAACCTGTGTGATTTGTTCCTTACCTCTACACTTATAACTATAGGAAAGCTCACCAAACTATTTGCAAAGGAAAGTTCCAGTTTTATGATGTGGTTTGATTAGTAATCATTAATTCTCTCCCTCACCATCAGAAATATATTTTCCGAATTCAGATCAAAAGCCTGTGAAAACTTTATATAGATTGGAAATCAAAACTTTCCTCACACAACTATGTCAATTAGAGGAACTGTGACAATAATTAAATTGACAGTGCCATCTGTGTGTCTGCCTGTGTTTCTGTTAGTTGGACTTTAGGAAAAAATAGCTTCAAGTAATACACCCATACTGCTTCATCAAACTGATATAAAAGGCCATAATTTGTGATATTTTAATGTTTACTTCCCGATTCTACGGTCATATTAAGTAGCAAGACCTTCACAGGCTATTCATGGGTATGGCCCGACCCCACAGGGAAAAAAGAAACTGGGTAGTCAACTTAGTTTCTTGTTTTGGTCAGTAAATACAGCATCGTATCGGACAAACAATGTACTAAGGTCTGAATAGTCAAACTCTTGTGCTGGGAAAATCTTGCCCGCTAAATCTGTAGTTGATAGCAGCGGGAAGTGCTGCATTAACTAATCAGAGATGTTACAGTTTCAACTCCAAGGCCAGGCCTTATCAGATTTGGCCCTTGGGCAGTTAAGTCAAGGATAGTAGATACTTGATATCCTGGGTCGGAACCATCATCGACAATTATATCCACTAGATTTTCTAGACAATCAAACAATTCGGCTTTACCAGTAACTACTTCTATCTTGATCGGGGCCATTCCTTCAGCATCACTAGTAATGTGAGCTGATGTAGAAATAATGGGATTGTCTAAGGCCTCTAATAAGGCCAAGCAAACTTGATTATTTGGAACTCGAATACCTGTTGTTTTGCGTTTTGGACTCATCACCAGACGTGGAACTAACTTCGTAGCAGGCAGCACAAATGTGTAAGGGCCAGGAATTAAACGTTTAATAATACGGTAGGCTGAGTCACTCACGATAGCATAATTAGCAATGTTGGACAAAGAAGAACAGAGGAATGTTAGAGGCTTGTCATTAGATAATTGCTTAATTTGCCTAACTTTCTCCACAGCAGATTTAACATAGAGGTCACAACCTATTGCGTAAACAGTATCTGTGGGATAAAGCATCACTGCCCCATCTTTAAGATCATTGATAATCTGTTCTACACGTTTTTGTTGGGGGGTATCAGGATGAAGTTCGTAAAAAGTTGTCATTTTTTTAAAGTCAACAGTTATTTCAATTATCAATTATCAGTACTGACCGCTAAAGTATACGGTTTGAAATACTGAATCGAATATTTTTTTCATTCCCTTAAAAGGGGCAGAGACCGGATTTTTTCGTCAAAAGTTAAAAGTTAAATTGAAACTTTTATTTTTGGGTAGTCCTAAAATATTAAGGATAAAGGATATCCTCACTATTCGAAAATATCTAGTATTTTCCTTATTCAAATTTAGGATAGTGGTACTGATAACTAATAACTGAGTTCTCTAATTTATGAACAAAATAGCTTACCTTGAATGTCCCACAGGTATTGCAGGCGATATGTGTCTGGGTGCTTTAGTCCATGTAGGTGTTCCTCTCAACTATCTAATAGAAAAACTCAATCTTTTAGGTATTTCCCAGGAATATCAATTAAGTACAGAAAAAGTCCATCGTAATGGTCTAGTAGCTACGAAATTTCATGTTAAACTAACTCATGCAAATCCTGAAGATGGGGAACCTCTAACTTTTGATCGCCACCATTACTATCATCACACTCACAATTTAAAAAATGATTCTACCACCGAAAAACATCATCACACTCACAACCGCCATTTGCCAGAAATTGAAGCATTAATCAAAAAAGTAGGGTTACCTCAACGTGCTGAAGTCTGGAGTTTGAAAGTGTTTCGCAAGTTGGCAGAAGCAGAGGGAGCTGTACATGGTATTACTCCAAACCAAGTACATTTTCATGAGGTGGGGGCAACTGATGCCATTATTGATATTGTGGGCACTTGTTTGGGGTTAGATTGGTTGAATATTGACCAACTATATTGTTCCCCCTTGCCTATTGGTGGGGGAACTGTTAAAGCTGCTCATGGTCAATTACCTGTACCTGTACCAGCAGTGCTAAAACTTTGGGAGTTACATAATGTTCCGATTTATAGTAATGGCCTTGAAAAAGAATTGTGTACTCCTACAGGTAGCGCGATCGCTTGTACTTTTGCTAGTAGTTTTGGTCCCCCACCACCAATGTCTTTGCAGCGAGTAGGTTTAGGAGCAGGTTCCCAGAATTTAGCTATTCCTAATATTCTTCGTTTGTGGATCGGTGAAGGAAAAATTAACGCTCAAGATGCTCAAATGACAAAGTTTGATGTTCCCACTTCCCAACATCTCCGCCTAGAAACTGTGTCAGTGCTAGAAACACAAATAGATGATTGCTCTCCTCAAGCGATCGCCTATACTTTTGATGCTCTGTTTGCTGTGGGAGCATTAGATGTTTTTAGTCAACCTGTAACGATGAAAAAATCTCGCTTGGGAGTTTTACTAACTGTTATTTGTAGATCAGAAAAGTTGTCTGCTTGTGAAGAAGTAATACTTCGAGAGACTACGACTTTGGGTATTCGTCGCTCTATTCAACAACGGAGTATTTTGGAGCGAGAAATTCATCAAGTGCACACAGAATATGGGACGGTGCGATTAAAGGTAGCAAAGAAGGGGCAGAAAATTGTGAATGTGCAACCGGAATATGAAGATTGTGCTGCATTAGCTAGACAGAAAAATATACCTTTGATGGAAGTGCAGAAAATCATATTGCAGAGTTGGTATAGCGCTACGCGCAAATCAGAAGTAAACTCTCTGTTATCCCCAAAACGTCTTTATTCTCCATCCCAAAATTTCGGGTTAGGCTTCTAAAAGCCTTTCAGAATCAGATATCGTGCCATTTTTTTCTAAGATTAGATATTTTCAGAAAAATAGGACTTATGCAAAGTTGGTTTGCGTAAGTTCTAATTTCCATACTACAATAAAAAGAATTCACTCAAAAGAAAATAAATTATGAAGACAATTATCACTATCTTGGGCATTAGTGCAGTATTGCTATCCTTGACCCCTATTGCCAAAGCACAATCAAATAATCCTTCAACAAAAGCAACTATATCTGGAGACTCTCTAAAAACAGTAGAAGGTAGATCAATAAATCATAATAATTATCGCAAATATATTGATGAATTAGAATCTAATAACTCTTCTAATGGATATAAGAATTATAAACTGCGTCGCCAACAGGAAAATGTAGAGATTATACCAGGAGTGTCTATTCCTATCAATCAAGATAAACCTCCATTAGAAAATCCCCTTGAAGAAAATATTTTAGAGGGCAATAAATCTGGAAAAGGATTCAAGTTAAAATTAAGAATTTAAAAATTATTGATGCTATCAAATTTTTGGGAATACTTTGCAAATTATAAATTTAAGACGAAATTACAGATGAGGAACTGATTATTATCAGTTCCTTATTTTTGATTGGTTTCAAAGAATAAGAAATATACAGGGTTTTCCGTTGTTATAAGGTACACCCACACGGGCAAGATGCCCGCACTATATAATTTTTACCATTTATCCTGTACATCATTTGCTCCTTATCTGCTGCAATATTGTTGTTCGCCGTTTCTTTGGGTAAGTCCTAACCTAGTAAGCTATTCAGCATTTATCGCAGTTTTCATTAACCAGGACTTACCCCAAATATTACCGAAAAATTGGGTTTAAAGCCTCGCCCATAAGCGGGCGACTTTTTAGTTGATTTTTTTTCACAGGTTATGTCCTTCTTGCTTTTTAGTTCACAAGAAATATATTAGTCGCGGGTGGGCTTACCGAGACAAAAAACGGACAGGTCGGCCAGCAGCCAGACTACTGCCAAAGTAGCAGCAGCTTGTGAGATGTCAACCCGCCGAGGGGCTACGGCTCGGTTGTTACCCAGTGCCTTTAGGCCGGGGAGGATGTCAAATCATATACCATCTGTAGAGGTAGATAGATATAGCAACGTGCGCTGGTATGTTTGCATAGTACATATACTACTAATGTAGCATATGTGAAAGGATAGGAGCAAAAAAATGTACTACATTTTTAAGACGATAGTAATATGTAAATATGTGAGGGCTCATTACTATATTTATTGATGTCTAATATATATAGTAGTTTTCAGAATTATTCTAGCATAGAATACATAAATTTTGGTTTAAAGGCAAAAAGCACTTATGCTACAATACGGTTCAGATTTTTCCCCTACTGTCTACTCCTAACTCTCTGTTCCCCAAAAAAAGAGAGTAATCTTCCTGAAAAAGCTCCCTGAGATGCTCTCTTGTTTAATTCAAAGTTTTTCTTTAATTTTGTTTTTCTGATTGATCTTGGTTGTAAACCCAATTCAGACTTCCTAAAATATAGATTATTAAATTGTATTTTCTGGAAAATATATCTATTATCCTAGGTGATTTAAGTAAAGCAATTGATTAAATGCTGGCCATATATAGCCAATCAAAGATTTGGTTTAATTGCTTCAATGTTACGAGACCGTATTGCCAAAGTATCATAGGTAATTGATTAGAGTCTTCTTCCTGATGTCGTAAAGCAGTAGCGATCGCAGAATCTGAGATAGACAATTCCCACTTCAAAAATTTGATTAATTGAGTTTGTGTTGCGGACATAATTAACAGTTTTCTCCAGTACTATCTTTAAAAAATATTTAACAGTTATTATTTGATGATTATAATATACAGTATAAATTATTATTCAGTAAGCCTTAGCGACTCTCCTCTTTATAATCAACGGTTATTATTTGATTATCATGATATACAATATAAATTATTCTTGAGTAAACTTCAGTGACTCTCATCTTTATAATCATGTGAGATATTGTAGTTTTTTTAATGATTCAGATCACAATTTTGTTGTAGAAAATACCGAATTGTAGTGCTGAGTGTGAGTTTTCCATGAGATTTTTTGTTCAGCCTTGACACATTTCAACATCTCAAATTTTTCAGGACTTACCTATGAACACCATTGGTAGGGTGTGTTAGCGCTAGCTTAATACACCAGGACTCTATATTAGTACTTTTGCGTAAGTCCTGTTGTTATTAATTAAATTATTTACGTAGAGGTGTAGATGAAAAATATGGTATTTGATAAGTAGTTAATACAATTTGTTACAGCCTCAAGTCTTCTGCCCTTAAATAAAACAATCAACTTCAGTATTTCAAGGCTTTCGCTTCAGCAGTTGATACTGATAACTAAAATTAATAGACTAGGAACTCACTATTTAAGATTCCCTGACCAAAGTTCTGTAATAGTGTGTTACTAGGGTGATGATTGAGGAATTTTATAAGTTTATTACAGGAAACCCTAATTACATCACTCTCTGTAATATTACTGTTATAAGTAGAATACCTTTGGGTAGTCCTAAAAATTTTTAGCAATGTATTCTGGGAAATATTCCTGTCAATAAGTACGCTACATATAGCGTACTTGGGTAAGTCCTGAGATAGAAAAAATCAATAAATTGGGAATCAAAATATATTTGAGAGCTACTTAGCTGATTTAGAAGACCCCTTTAATTCTGATTCCGTAGAATTTAGTGCTTCATCGAGGAGAACACGAGCTTCTTCTGCTTTATCTCTTGCTTCTCTATAGCGTAAATTAGCCACAGCAAAAGTTTTTAGTATCTTAAAACCGTCTTTCAGATTAGCAATTTCCTCAACTGTTACAGGTTTATCTGTAAATAATACTTCAATTGTAGAAAGAACATTTAATGCTTCTTCTCTAGATTCTACAACCTTAATTTTAAGTGCAGCAAATTCGCTAAGTATTTGTATTGCTTGAGCAACAGCATCTTCCTCCTCAGAAATAATCTCCTTTAATTCTTTTGATTCTTTGACCTCAATAAACTGCTCCGGACTAAATCCATTTTCTAATTCTGTAGGTATTTCACCAGAGTCCATCATTTCCACAAGCTTATCCATAGCTTTTTGACGGGCCCTTTCTGAATTTTTGCCCCTAACAGTTATGATTGTATCTGGATTTTGAGGCAAGGTATAACTAACCATAATCTGACTAAACGTAATTATATAAGTATAATAAATATACAGTAAAAATTGATTAGGGTTTGCTGAAAAAGTCTTTTGAGGGAGTAGGGAGTAAGGAACGAGAGTAGATATGGGATTTATACCTATCACTAGAAACTTTGCTATATTTGAATTTTATATTTATAAATATTATTAGTTCGAGCAAATGCTTGACATTTTGTAACTTCGGTTATAAAGAAAAGCAATTGTGCCTGCTTTCAAGTATAGCAAAACTTTTGAGAAATGGTATTATAGAGTAATACAGTTCAGTTCAGGATTTTTTTGCAATTCTCTAATCTAAGAACCTTACAGGATGTTTTGGACAAATTACATACAAATTCTAATATTATTATTTTTGTGGTGCGGGATATTGCCCGCTAAATTTATACCTAATAGTAGCGGGAAGTGCTATATCTAATGGTTGCATAGCATATTACCTTGGCTCGAAAAGCTAGCAGTTTATTTTTCGACAAAAAAAGGCTACAACCTTATTTATATAGCAATCTTATCTAAAAAGTCAGGACTTACGCAAAAGATGAAGTTATACACAATACATAAGCAGGAGTTCACCCCTGCTATGCATTGCAGTTGCTGTCTAAGTCTTGTAAAATATTTATGAGGAATTGCTAACAATGAAAGAAAAATTAGTTAACTGGTTAGATACATTTTTAGTAGTCGATGTTTTTCTAGTAATAATTGCTTTTGCCTGGTTTGCGATCGCTGTTATTGGTCGTTATTCTGGAGTCTCTTTAGGTCTTGATATTTGGCAGAAATTATGGGAACCAGTCTTTACTCCAGCTATTGGAATTTTGATGGGAGGTGCTATTATTAGCGGCATAATTAAACAAATTACTAAACGCTTAAATTTGTAAGCATTCAACCAAAACCCTTTGGGGACGTTTGATGAAGCTGATCTACAGGAGTAAACGGAGGGAAGTAGGGGAGCCATGATTCGGGATGATGACAAAATTCGCTTTCCTTCTGCCTTCTGCTTTCTAACTGCCCATCTCTTTAACTGTTCAGATAGGATTGCTTAATAACAAATGGTTTATAATTTCATAACTTGATGAAAATAGTATTATTTATGATTAACAAGTCAGTTGAACCAGAAAAGTTTAACCCATGGAATTATAAGCCTTGGTGGTGCCAACCTTGGTCAATACTTTTGATGGGAATTACTATTATTAGTATTAGTTGGTTTATATTTAGAACCGTTTGGTTAACAGTTATTATTTCTATTCCTATATTAACTTGGATGGGATTTTTCCTCATAATTTGGCCGAAGTTAATGGCCAAATTAAAAATGTGATCCTAAATAGGGACAAATATATTCGACTACCTCCTTTAAATTCCCATTTATCTTGACTACTGACTACTGACTACTGACTAATGACTACGACTAAAATAATTGTCATCAGCAAGCCCTATTTAAACAATTAAAACAGACTCTACATTTGAGCACATCACCCAAAGCTAATTTCTATAACGGAGAGGGGGGGATTCGAACCCCCGTATAAGTCACCCCATAACAGCATTTCCAGTGCTGCGCCTTAAACCACTCGGCCACCTCTCCAGAAAGCAAAATTATTTAATTTGAAATTTGCTGACAATTTAACTACAGTAGCAGAACCAATCTAAATTTAGCAACCCCCTGAAACAAAAAAATTTTTCCTTGGATTTTGGACCTATATCAAATAAGATTAACTGTAGCACTAAAACTTAAAGTGTTTGAGATTGGAACAAGGTAAAAAGCTTTTTTAGTAAACTTTTGCCTTCCATATAGAGATATATAAGCAATGTTTTTGTCTAATCATCAACAACTAATATCTAAATACTAAAAAGTAGCCATAAAATCCAAAAATGTTATGTCCTCTGATCACCAAATTCACATATATAATCGCCAAAATGATACCAATTATACAGTCCAAGTCCCTGAAGACCACTACATTCTTCACAGTGCTGAGAATCAAGGAGTCAAATTGCCATTTTCCTGCCGTAATGGGGCTTGTACTACTTGTGCAGTTAGAGTTATATCTGGTCAAGTCTATCAACCTGAGGCAATGGGGCTATCTCTAGAGCTACAAAAAAAAGGTTATGCCCTTCTATGTGTTAGTTATGCCCGTTGTGATCTATTCCTAGAAACACAGGATGAAGATGAAGTCTATGAACAGCAATTTGGTCGCTACTTTGGTAAAGGAAAGGTCCAAGTTGGATTACCATTAGATGAAGACTAGAATAATTTATCTACTCATCTTCTGTATATTTTTTGTTGGTTGTCAAAACCTAAACCTGCCCTCAGGCAAAATGATTAAAGTAGAAAGGGTAGTTAATGGACAAACTATAGAGATAGCTGACCGTTCTGTTGCTGTACCTATACTAGAACCGATTCATTTAATTGGTATTCAAGCACCAGATATTAGACAAAAACCTTGGGGACAAAAAGCCAGAATTCAACTAGAAAAATTAACCTTGGGACGAGAAGTATTATTAGAATTTGATGTCCAGAAAAAAAATAAATTCGATCACCTACTAGCTTATGTTTGGCTAGAAGGAAAACTTATTAATAAATTTTTAGTAGAAGAAGGCTGGGCTTTAGTAAAGCCAGATTTTCCTAATACCAAGTATATAGAAACCCTGATTAATGCTCAAGAAAAAGCTAGACTTATGGGGTTAGGTATTTGGGATCCAGACCAACCAATGCGTCAAACTCCTGCACAATTTCGGAGACAAAATCTTAAACAATAAAAGTGGTACATTAGAATCGGTAAATTTTATGTAAATTTTCCTGATCTTAATAGTGCTATGGACAACTCAAAACACCCCCTAAAAGGAGAAATCAAAAGCCAAAAGTAATCTCTGACTCAGTTAAGAAGTATAAGTTATAGATATGTAAGTATATTTGAAAGATACTGGTAATTTCTGGAAAATAATCTTAATATATCGAATTCTTAATATATCGAATTAATTAGGGCTTGCTGAAAAAGTATTTTCAGGGCAGGGAGTAGGGAGTAGTAAATAGGGAATAGGGAGTCAGGAGTCATCAGAAATAGGAATTACAGAGGAGGTGGTAGAAATAATTGTCCCTTGACTTTTCTGTCATGGTCAGCCAGAAATCCTAACTTTTTCAGCTTTAACCACAAAAAAGCTGGTACTTTTTCCAGCCAAATAAGGCTAAAACCTTTATATTTCAATCCTTTTATCATTAATCAACAAGCCCTAATTATTTTTTTATGAGTATAGAGAAATTAGAAACTTTCTTGAATATTGCGACTGAAGCTGCTATTGCTGGTGGCTCAAAGTTAATGTCATACTGGGGTAATCTTCAAGATATTCAAGAAAAAGGTAGTCCAGGAAATTTGGTAACTGAAGCGGACAAAGCAGCAGAAGAGGCGATCCTTAAAATTTTACAACGATATTTACCAGATCATGGCATTTTGAGTGAAGAAGCAGGAAAGTTGGGAAATATAACAAGTAGATATCTCTGGGCAATAGATCCTTTAGATGGTACTACTAATTTTGCTCACCAATATCCTTTTGCAGCTTCTTCGGTGGGATTATTAATTGATGGAGTGCCACAGGTGGGAGCAGTTTTTAATCCTATCTTGGATGAATTGTTTCTTGCTGCTAAAGGGTTAGGCGCAACTTGCAACCAAAAGCCAATTTCTGTTTCTCAAACTACTACTTTACAAAAAAGTTTAGTAATTACTGGTTTTGCTTATGACCGGCGGGAAACAACGGATAATAACTATCAGGAATTTTGTCAAATGTGTCATTTAACTCAAGGAGTCAGACGCTCTGGATCTGCTGCTCTAGATTTGTCTTCCATTGCTTATGGTCGCGCAGATGGCTACTGGGAAAGAGGTTTGTCCCCTTGGGATGTTGTTGCAGGTATAGTGATTTTAGAGGAAGCGGGAGGAAAAGTTACGGCTTACAATAGTAGTCCTTTTGATCTCAAGTCAGGTAAAATTTTAGCTACTAATGGTAAAATTCACGATTTGATGAGTAAAGCCTTAATTGAAACTCCACCTCTAGCTTACTGGGATACTGCCAATAGATTAAACTAAATTTTGTGAAATTCTCCTAAGAAGGGTTAGTTGCTATGTTTACATTTACACAAGGATTATTCAAATTTGATTTTACAGACCATTATGCAATTTTAGGGGTTTCTCTAGATGCAGAGTTTGCTGAGGTCAGGAGAAGATATATGAAGCTGGCGCGTCGTTTACATCCTGATACTTGTCCTCTAGAAAATGAAACGGATAAAGAATTGGCTAATGAGCTGTTATCTAAATTGGTGAGTCCGGCTTATAATAAATTTTCTCAGGAAAGCGATCGCGCCGAACTTTTTGTCATTCTTCAAAAAATAGGCAATAATATTACTCAACAGTCTAGTCAGATTAAGTTTACTACTGATGCTGGTGAAAAAATTGCCAAAGCCGGAAATTACCAGGAAGCATATAAAGTTGCTCTTCAAGAGTTGAGCGATCGCCAGTATGAATCTCTAGATCAAACTTTAGAAATTATTGGAAAAATTAGTGACCTAAACTTAGCTTATCTACTACAGAAACAAACTAAAGATCAACATTTTGTACTGCCACAGCTAGTAACATCCTCAACTAATAATCAGAATAAATCTACAACAGTAAAACCCAAGGTTCAAAATTCTTTGGTAGAGCAAGCTTACTCTCGAGCAGAAACTTTGATATCTACTAAAAATTATCTTAAGGCAATTTTGGAGTTAAAAGGTGCTTTAAAAATCGATCCAAGTCATAGTCGTTGTCATGCTTTATTAGGGTTATGTTACTTTCAGCAAAATCAAAGTACAATGGCAAAAATTGAAGTCAAAAAAGCTCTATCATTAAATCCTCAAGATCCAAAAGCATTAGAACTCAAAAAAATATTAGAACAAGTTAAGCCTATTAATACAGGGAGGAAGAAAACTGTAAAAGTAGCAGGTAAAACTGAAAAAAGTAGTGGTTTATTTGGAGGTTTTTTTAGCAGAGATAAAAAGTAAAAGATCAGAATATTTTAACGATTCTGGGCCAAAAGTAAAGATACAGCAGATTTCGTGTAAATGCTGCAAATTATGTACTGCGGGCATCTTGCCCGCATAATTGTACCTAAGGAGACTTACACAAAAAAGCAATAAAAAATAGGTTTAAATAGGGTTAAACAGCTTTCCCGCCATCCCAGACAACACGAAAACCAATATAGTCGTAGCAGTCATCGCGCCTAATAATGTAGTTGCGAAATGCAGAACGGCACAATACAGGACTGAGGACCCAGGTGCCACCCCGCAGCGGTAATAGATTTTTGTATCCATCTAGCCAAGCGCTACCGTCTGTAGGTGCATTATCATAGTTCTGATGCCATTGATCAGTACACCATTCCAATACATTTCCGTGCATATCATATAATCCAAAAGCATTTGGTGGAAATTGGCCGACAGAAGTTGTTTCTCTTCTATACAGTCCCTTTGCTGCATTACCGTAAACATACTCACCATCATAATTAACTAAATCAGGTGTTATAGTCTCTCCAAAATAGAAAGGTGTGGTTGTTCCTGCACGACAAGCATATTCCCACTGACTTTCACTTGGTAAACTATATGTGCCACCTATTTTCTTAGATAGCTTTTGACAAAACTCTGTGGCATCATTCCAATTTACTTGTTCTACAGGGCAATTCTCTCCTTTAAAATATGAAGGATTATTTCCCATAATTGCTTGGTATTGTTGTTGAGTAATTGGATATTTACTCATATAAAAAGGCTGGAGGGTTACTTCATGTTGTGGACCTTCTGAATCGTCTCTTTCTGCTTCTGTTTCTGGAGACCCCATAAGAAAACTGCCTCCAGGAATATATACCATTTCCAATTGAATACCATTTCCCAAGTCCTCTATTTTTTGTCTAGCGCTTTCTTGTTGGCGATGAATAATTTTGCCAGAATCATTAACTTTTACAACTTCAAAAGTAAATAATTCCCCTTTTTCTAATTCTTTTGTTGATAATTGAGTCATTTCAGTTATTAGTTATAAAATCATGCAGATTGATCATAAGGTAAAATCAAGGAGTTGGAAACCAGTCTGTTTTTACGGCTGGAGGAAAACGACAGGCAGGGGTTTAAAACCGTATTCTTTTTTTCACTGCCTTGAAATTTATGAAAGTTTTTGCTATAATTAGTATTATACAGTGAAAAATAAATTATGTATTTAACTGAAAAAAACAAAATTATAAACTTGTATAGCCAAGAGTTTGAAGCCTGGATTCAATTGTGCAGGTTATCCACAAATATGTACAATTTAGAGCATAATTTCACTCAGACAATTTGATTTTTCTGAGGGTGAATATTTAAAATATCAGTCAAATTATCATTGCTATAAAAATAACGAAAATTATCAATTACTTTCAACTGATATTGCAGAACAAACTTTAAAATTTGTAGATAGGTCTTTTTATTAACAAGGTCAATATCTGAAACTATTAAAAATAGCTAAAGTCTAGGCATGTCAAGAAAATGGTTAATTAAAGATCAACTACTTATTATATAAGGTTTTAATTTGATTTTCAACCTATTTTTTCCAAAAGTTTAGTTATTTTTGTATGCCTCGTTCAGAGAAAAAACTCTTCTAAATTATAAATTCTAGCTTATGACGTCTAAGGTTAAAAATGGCAAAAGCAGATAAAATAAATTATAGTTGTCCTAGTGGTTTTCCAGAATTTCTCCCTGGTGAAAAACGATTGGAAAGTTATTTAATGGATACAATTCGTCAGGTATTTGAACGCTACGGATTCACGCCTATTGAAACTCCGGCAGTGGAACGGTTAGAAGTACTACAGGCTAAAGGAAATCAAGGGGATAATATTATTTATGGTTTATCTCCTATTCTACCTCCAAATCGTCAAGCAGAAAGAAACCAAGCGGGAGATAGTGGCTCTGAAGAAAGGGCGTTAAAATTTGATCAAACTGTACCTTTAGCTGCTTATATTGCTCGGCATTTGAATGCCCTAAATTTTCCTTTTGCTCGTTATCAAATGGATGTGGTTTTTCGGGGTGAACGGGCAAAGGATGGTCGTTTTCGACAGTTTAGACAATGCGATATTGATGTTGTTGGTAGAGGAAAGTTAAGTCTATTATATGATGCACAAATTCCTGCGATTATTGCTGAAATATTTGAAGCTATTAAGATGGGAGATTTTCTCATCAGGATTAATAATCGTAAAGTTCTAACTGGTTTTTTTGCATCTGTGGGAGTTGCAGCAGAAAATATTGTGTCTTGTATTCGGACTGTTGATACTGCGGAAAAAGTTGGAGAAGCAAAAGTTAAAAAAGCTTTGATAGATATTGGATTATCTGAAGCTCAAGTAAAAAAAGTTTGGGATTTTACTAATATTAAAGGTTCCGTTGATGATGTTTTGGAGAAGTTGAAAAGTATGACGAAAACTTTGGATTATTCTGAGGTTTTAAGTCAGGGAATTTCTGAATTAGAAATAGTGATTTCTGGTGTCCGAAATTTGGGGGTTTCAGATCAATTTTTTTGTATTGATCTATCAATAGCTAGGGGATTAGATTATTATACAGGTACAGTTTATGAAACTACTTTAATTGGACATGAAGCTTTAGGAAGTATTTGTTCTGGGGGTAGATATGAGGAATTAGTTGGAATGTTTATTGGGGAAAAAATGCCTGGAGTTGGTATTTCTATTGGTTTAACTAGATTAATGAGTCGTTTATTGAAGGGGGGTATTCTGGAATCTTTTGCTCCTACTCCAGCAACGGTTATGGTTGTGAATATGCAGGAAGATTTGATGGCAACTTATTTGGATGTTTCCCAAAAATTGCGTCGTAGTGGAATGAATGTTATAACTAGTTTTGATAGTCGTGGAGTGGGAAAACAATTACAACAAGCTGATAAGCAGAAAATTCCTTTTTGTATTATTATTGGTTCTGAGGAGGTAGCAGCTAATATTTGTAGTTTAAAAGATTTAAGAACTGGGGAACAAATGAAGGTGCCAATAGCAGGTTTAGCAGATGTATTAAAACAAAGATTGAGTAATGATGTAGATTAATATTACATTACTATAACAGTGCATTTAACTTTTGTGAGGTGTGCTTATGCGGGCAAGATGCCCGCACTACAATATTTTTTTATATATTAAACTGCTAAAAATCTTTGAATTACTTCTTGAGTTAGGTCTGTGGTGTTTCCTGATGCAACAATTCCTCCTTTCTGCATTGCATAGTATCGGTCTGCTTTTCTTACAAAATGGAGATGTTGTTCTACTAAGAGAACGGAAATACCTCTGCTTTCAATAATATTTCTGACTGCTGTTTCTATCTCTAAAATGATAGAGGGTTGAATGCCTTCGGTTGGTTCATCTAATAAAAGTAAGGTTGGTTGACCCATTAATGCACGAGCGATCGCTAGTTGTTGTTGTTGACCTCCACTCAAGTTTCCTCCCATTCTAAATAACATTGTTTTCAGAGCAGGAAATAACTCAAATATTTCTTCGGGTATTTCATCTTCTCCTTTTCTACCTTTTTTTCTGGCTTCTAAACCTAGCAATAAATTTTCTTTTACTGTCAATTTGGGTATAATTTCTCTTCCTTGAGGTACATAACTAATACCTAGACGAGCCCGTTGGTCTGTTTTCAGATTAGCAATTCCTTTACCACAGAAGTTTATTGTTCCTTTCTGTGGTTTTAATAACCCCATTACTGTTTTTAATAATGTTGTTTTCCCTACTCCATTTCTACCAATTAAACATGCCATTTCTCCTTGTTTTACACTTAAATCTACATTGCGTATAATATGACTTTCTCCATAAAATACATTTAAATTAGATATTTGTAGGGCATTATTTTTTTCTGTTTTATTCTGGGGATTAATATTCATTATTTTAATTTCTTCTTTTAGGTGTTAGGTGTTAGGTTTTAGGTGTTAGGTTTTAGGTTTTAGGTGTTAGGTGTTAG